>DAOTTR010000140.1:0-11589 GCA_034437715.1 Caldilineaceae bacterium | reverse complement strand
GCCGAGGAGATTCGCGCCCTGGGCCGGCGCACGCTGGCCGTCCACTGCGACATTGCGCAGCCCGACGACATAGAGCGGCTATTTGCCCAGGTCGATCAAGATTTTGCGCACCTGGACATCCTCGTCAATGTGCCCTACGTCTTCCCCAGCCGTGTCCATCCCGACGAATTGAGTCTGGAGGCGTGGCACAAAACCCTGGCCGTGAACTTGACAGGCTATTTTCTCTGTACCCAACAAGCCTTGCGGCGCTTCTTGCAACAGGGCGACGGCGGCAGCATTCTCAACATCGGCTCGATTGCCGGCGTCTCCGCATTAGGGCGGGGCAACTTTCCCTACAGCGTCTCCAAAGCCGGCGTGGCGCAGATGACCAAAGAGTTGGCCGTCGAGTATGCTGGCCAGGGGATTCGCGTCAACGCCATCTTGCCGGCGCAGGTGGCCACGCCCGGCTTCAAACGTCAACTGCTCGACGATCCGCGCTTTGGCGAAGCATTGCGCCAACGCTTCCTCGTCGGCATCCCCCTCAACCGCCTGCTCGAACCGGAAGACTTCGTCGGCCCCGCCGTTTTCCTCTGCTCCGCCGCTGCCGGCGCCGTCACGGGGGTACTGCTACCGGTAGATGGGGGTAATCTGGCGCTGAATGCGGGGGGAAATCATATTTGGCCGGTGGAGGGGTGAGGGGGTTGGGGGGATTGGAATGGACGAGTTCGAATAATTGATTGCTCCGAACAGGTCTCTGCTGTTATTATACGAAGGCTACTTTCAGGAATCAGTGGGCCGGCCGCGAATTGGAAGAAAGCGTTGTTTCCTATGCTTTGCACCGACGTCGGCCATAGTGCTAGCGGTCGAGTTGAGGCATTGCTGGGAATCTCATTCCTGATATCCCTTAATTATTTATGCCGAGTGCTGGTTTATTCGCATTGTTGTATCTAAAGCAAGTCCTCAGATATTTGTCATCTTCCTCATATCAGTTAATTTACTTTACAAATTTTTGATCATTGCATTGTCAAATTAAATATGTTATAGTGTGTTTCAACTTATCTTCTTTTGCTTTGTTCTATATACCCATCCATCAACAATTTAATAGCTCGAACTTGGACCTATCTATACAAGTTCGAGTGGCATGATCTCATTGAGCAATGACAGCATAAGGTAGCCCCCAATGCACAAACCTGTTAACCGTCATGAATACCTTCCTTTTGAAGTAAACGTTAGCTATAAGACGCCTGAAGGTTACCCAGTCACTGTCCATCGATCGCCAGCTGGTGATGGCAAAGCGTTCTGTCACTTGAATCCCAGTGAGCTACATGGCGCGCTCAAAGTCATCGAAGCTGGCCAGTCCGATGCGTTGCTGTTGGCTGAGTTGGGTGATTTCCTCTTTAGTGAACTCTTTGCTGGTGAACTGACCACGCTTTATCGCGAAAGTTTAGCGATGGCGCGCGGCGCTAACAAGCAACTGCGCATCCGTTTGCAATTTGAACCCCCAGAACTCACTACGCTACCCTGGGAATATCTGTTTGATGGACGTGAGGATGGATTCCTTGCTACTTCATCTGAGACGGCGCTTGTACGTTACATGCCGATGAGTGTACCTGTTCGCCCTACTACCGTTACGTTGCCCTTGCGTGTATTAGTTGTCATATCTAATCCACAGGATTTGCAACTGCTCAATGTCGAAAAAGAGAAGCATATGCTGCACGAAGCCTTGGCTGATCGGATCGAGCAGGGGCAAATGCAACTCGAGTTTGTAGAACAGGCTACGATTGCGAATATCAACCAGGCGATGCGCAGTGTTCAACCGCATATTTTTCACTTTGTGGGTCACGCACAGTTTGAACAGAGTACCACTGGCACAGAAAGCGCTTTTGTCGCTTTGGAAGACGAACACAAAAATGCTCATCTGGTTAATGAACGTACCTTCGGCCAATTTTTTGCCGGTTGCCCAGAGACGCGGGTGGCTGTGCTGAATGCCTGCCAAACGGCTACGACCTCCACAAGCCGACCCCTCGTAGGTCTGGCACCGAACCTGTTGCAACATAAGCTTTCCGCCGTGGTGGCTATGCAATTTCCCATCCCAGATCGGACAGCCCTGATCTTTGGACGGGAGTTTTATCGTAGTCTAGCGCTTGGCTATCCGGTGGACGCCGCCATTTCTGAGGCCCGCAAAGGTATTCTTCAGGAGATCGGTCGCCAGTCGCCAGACTGGGGTATTCCGGTGCTTTTTTTGCGTGCGCCGGATGGCCAACTGTTTGAGATCGAACCAACAGTGGCGGCACAGACACCCAGTGATATGGCTGTCAGAATCGAGACTGGTGGCGGCGCTTCTACGGGTGGCAACATAGAGATAAAGGATGGTGATTTTTATGGTCGCGACGCAACTATCCACGGCGATGTAATCCGCGGCGATCAAGTTGTAGGCCCTAAAATCGTAGTGAATGTAAGTCCTGGCGCCCATGTAACCTTTAACCCGTCTTCGTTAGATAACGTGTCACCCCCACCAGGACTAGAACAGCCACCCTGGATAGAAAATTTTGTGGGACGCCACAAAGAGTTGGCGTATTATACGGAAAGTTTGGCACGCAAGAACCTAGCTGTGATTACCGGCATGCCTGGGGTTGGAAAAACAGCGTTAGCTGCACAACTTGTCAAGCCCAGTTTGCCAGAAAAGATCTTTTGGTATACTTGTAAAGACAATGACGACGTGCAGGCAGTTATCTGGGAATTTGCAGCGTTTCTGGCTGACAAAGGCAGTTTAGATGTCTGGCATAAATTGAACAAGGCAAAAAATGAAGGCGAACAGCTACCTGACAACATGCTGCTCAATTATTTATTTGACCCACTGGCGGGCAAGGGATACCTGCTTTGCATCGATGATTTACACTGCCTGACCGTAGATAAACGCTATGACAAACTGATTGACGAATTGCGACAGGTGGTCCAACGCGGGGAAGCGAAGCTAATTCTGATCTCGCGTGAGACAATTAACTTCGGCTCGGAAGTGGCGTCACCGCCGTTGGATGGACTCGACGTAGACGACGCCCACCAACTGTTGTTAGATCGGGGATTGCTACTAGAGGAATCGCTACTCGAACGATTGCACATGAAAACCAGGGGCAACGCCCAATTGTTGTCGCTCGCCGCGCAAGCACTTCAGCAAACACAAGACAAACGCCAGTTGATCGAACGACTAATCGATGCACACGGCGTCGCCAACTTTCTGCTGCAACTGATCGACAAGGGATTAAGCGATGACAAACGCGCCGTGATGCGCGGAACGGCCGCATTACTCGGCTGGCCAGGCACAGCCGACGCCATCGAAGAGACGATCGGCAACGCACCTGATCGCGTAAACTTTATCCATCTCACCAATCGCTATCTATTGCAAAAAGTGTACGGTGAACGCTTCACCGAATACGATCAACATGCCATCATCCAGGAATTTTATTACGAGCTGTTGAACCGCGGCCAGCGGATTGCGATGCATGAGCGAGCGGCGAAGTATTATGAACAAGACGAACCAGACAAATTTCGCTCTGCGCTGCACTATTTCCATGCTAATCAGCATGAACAAGCGGTGCGGCTAGCGACGACCGATGTACGCACACAACTCTACCGTGGCCGTGCTCGCGCTCTAGTGCTATTGCTGGAAGAGCTTAGCAACCAGCAGATTGATGCTAACCTGTGGGCGCTGCTTCGTATCGCGCAAGGTCAGTGCTATGACTTTATGCAGCAGGTTGAGCAAGCGCAGACCCACTACGAAGAAGCCTGGGAGCAGTTGGAGATGCTTGACGCAACACAGCCACTAACGGTGCTCAAAGCACAGGTCTGTCGTGGCTTGGGTGTGCTCTTGCGCCATCGTGCGCCGGCGCACGCGTTGCAATGGTTACAACGGGGGCTGGATGTGCTGACCGGCGACCCGAGTATGGAGGCAGATTTACTTGTGCAGGTGGGTGTTGTCCAAACCCGGCTACGTAACCCAGATGCAGCGCGCAACGCCCTTGAACGGGCTTTGGAATTAGCACCACCCCAGGCCCAGCGCGTGCGTTGGCTGGCATTGATCAACCTGGGTTCGGTTCACTATTACTATGGCGATCTGGCTACCAGCGCCGTCTGCATCGAAAAGGCGTTGGCGCAGGCAAAACGCATGAAGGATCGGTTTTACATCTTTACCGCCAGCGCCAACCTGGCCAATCTAAAATTTACCATCGGGCAATGGCCGCAAGCCCAAAGTCTTTATGCCGAGGCGCTGCAGCTGGCTGAGAAACTGGGCAACCGCCAAGAGCAAATAAAAATCGCCGAAGCCGCCAATGTACTTCTGCTCCGCCAGGGAGACCATGCGCAGGCCCGGGCAGGTTTGGTCACAACGCTTGACCAAGCGCGCAAAAGTGCAGTGGCAGATGTAATAGTCTCTTGTTCGACCTATTTGGCGGAGCTTTGTCTGCTCCAGGGCAAGCTAGGCGAAGCTGCGAACCATCTTGCCTACGCCGAGCAGCTTGTTCAAACCCAACAGATGAATTATAAATTACCTTTTCTCTGTTACGTCCGTGCCTGCTACCATCTGGCGACCGACGAGTATGAACAAGCCAAAGCTGCCGCCGAACAGGGGACTGCCGCCGCCCGTACAGCCGGTATGCAGATCGAGCAAGGTCTTGGTCTGCGTGCGTTGGGACAGGTGGAACTGGCGCTGAGGCAGGTTCCGGCTGCCCTGACTTTTTTTGCGCAGAGTGTAGCCCAGCTTGAACATTGTCCCTACGAAGCGGCGCGCACACGGCGCGCTTGGGGTAAAGCCTTACAAGCGCATGGCGATCGAGAAGCTGGTCTGGCGCAACTGAGCCAGGCTAGCGCCATCTTTAAAGAACTAGGAGCCAACAACGATGCAAGGCAAGATGGAGAACGCGCAGATGAGTAACGGGAAGCACAATCCGCATGGGTTTAGAATCAGCACCAGGCGGGTGTTGAGTATGCTCGGTCTTGGGCTTATGCTCTGGCTGTGGCCGGCGGTTGCTTATGCGCAGGAGCCGATTTTTGTCGATAGCAAACAGCCGCATGATGCTACTGATGCATCTGATGTGGCGCTAGGCGATTTGGATGGCGATGGCGACTTGGATGTATTCATCACAACGCGCAAAGAACAAGCCGCAGTTTCCAGGGATGCAATCTGGTTTAATCAAGGTGGCCGTCAACAGGGCGTTGTTGGTGTCATGTATGACAGTGATCAAAGACAGTTAAAAGCTGAGAGTAATAGCAACGCAGTTGCGCTTGGTGATCTGGATGGAGATGGCGACCTGGATGCGGTGATTGTTGGTGATAGAATGCCAGATAAGCCGGAAACCGCAAGCGCAGTTTGGATCAATCAAGGTGGTGTGCCGCTCACTTCTACTGATCCTCAACAGCCAGGGGTTCTTGTCAAGTCACAAGAGTACCCCGGCAATTGGCTAGACGTTGCACTGGCTGATCTGAATAATGACGGCTATCTTGATGCAGTCACAGTATCCGCTACCACATCTCGAATTTGGCTGAAGAATCCCGTAAATGGACAGTTTACACCTAGTCAAGAGCTTCCCGGCGGTACAAGTGTGGCGCTTGGACCTCTAGATGCAGATCCAAATCATGGAGAGCTAAATCAGAGTGTAGATCTTATTATTGTGGGCAGTGTGGATGGTAACAAGGCTGTCTGGCTTAACGATGGCCAAGCCAATTTTAGAGGGCAAGCGCAGCTTGGATTGGTGTCTGGTATCTTAACATCTGGCCAGGCAGTTGCACTGGCTGACATTAATAACGACCACTTCATCGACGTGTTGGTTGGCAGAGGGAATTTGCAAAGCAGTGAAATTCTGCTCAACAGCAAGGATGCAACCTTCACCACGGTTACCCTGGTTCCTGCGCTGCCAAGCTTGACGACGCCTGAGAGCAAAAGTGTTGCGCTTGGTGATCTAGATGGCGACTCGTTTGTTGATGTGGTAGTCGGCACAACTGTCTTGCTTCAGAAAGAAGTCGTGTCGCCTAAGGTAGGTAAATTCATTACGGCACAGGCTGATTTGCCAAAAACAAAAGCTATTGCCTTAGGTGATATAGATAATGATGGCGACTTAGATCTGTTAGCAGCTACCCCTGGTACACTTGTTGCTACAGATGATGGTGAAGCAATCATCGGTGCCGTCGACCAAATTTGGCTTAACACGTTCTCCGATAAGTTCATGAGTGAGCGAACTGAGCTAACCAATGGATATAGAGGATGGGACGTGGCTTTGGGATATGTCAACAAGGATAAATTTCTTGATGCAGTTGTATACAAACATCTTGATGCCCACAATTGTGGATTCGCAGGTTGGTTTAGAGATGCTGACGGAAAATATTCTGTTGTACCATCTATCACAGAACAACCTATCTTGTGTTCTCAATTTAATGTTCCGCCAAAATTCAAATTAGGTGACCTGGACGGAGATAATGATCTAGATATTTTTGCTGCAGATGGACGAGTTTACACTTACAGCGTGTCAACTGGCAAATTTAAGGACACCGGTCAGCAATTGACCAACATCCTAGGCCAGGGTGTTGCGCTGGGTGACCTAGATGGGAATGGGTCTTTGGATGGTATTGTTGTTGATTTTGGCAAATTAGATGGCACATTAGATGGTAAAAACTATGTTTGGTACAATCAAGGTAACTCTAGTCAGTTTACAAACACAAAAGTTATCAGAGGCAGTGACGAGGTGACCGTTACTAAGACGATTTCGCTGGGTGTAAACAGCCAGGCAGTTGCTATCGGTGATCTCGATGCAGATGGTGATCTGGATGCTGTCACCACCACGAACTATGATTTTTCGAACTTTCTAACCAATCACAATAAGGTGTGGTTCAATCAAGGCAATGGCGAGTTTACAGACAGCAAACAAGACCTGGGCTTTGGGGGTGCTGATATAGAACTGCTCGACGTTGACAGTGATGGCGATCTCGACATCATCATGACGCGCACTTTGCAACGCGCCGATGAAATATGGCTGAATCAAGGTAAAGCACAACAAGGTCGACTGGGCTTTTTTCAACGAAAGCAAGTGTATGATTTGCTGTTTAGTTACGACCTTGCTACAGGCGATCTAGATGGCGACCGCGATCTGGATGCGCTTGCTGTCAGCTATCGTACAAGTGATGCGGATCCTTCAAGCAATCTGGTAATTCTTTGGCGAAATTACTACTTTGGTAATCCAGACATTTTCGCCCAGGTTGAAAATAATCTCGAAGGCAACGGATTTGCGGTTGCGTTGGGTGACCTGGATCGAGATGGCGACTTGGATGCAATGACAACAGGAGTGACGTCTACCGTCGTCTATACGAACAAGAGCGCCGGCAACTTGGGCTTAACTGTTGCGGTCGACCAGCCGCGCTCCGACAACGCCACTACTGGCGTTGCTACATCCGCCATTATCACGACGTCAATCGTCAAAATTCCCTATGAACTTCATTTTGACCCTGACGTGAGGCCTGCTTATATTCAGGGTTACTATTCGCTGGATGGCGGCGGCAAATGGTTGACAGCCACGACAACCAGCGATACAAAAATTAACGATTTCCCCCCTGACTATACAGGTGAGTATCGCTGGGATACAACTGCAACACCAGGCTTTTTCGGCCAATCGGACAATGTTGTCTTCCGACTGGAAGCCTATCTGCAATTTCCTATCACAACGACGGCTGGCCTCTATCGCTATCCTAACATGGTGGCCGGCAGTTATCCGGGCATCTATGCTTCATCAGTCACACTGCCGTTTCGCTTGCGTGGCACCCAGGTGCGGGTTCAGCAAGCGGGCAAGAACTTGCCCGGCGCGATTGTCTATCGTCTACCAAAAGGCAGCGAACGCGGCGCGCTGCCTTACTCGCGCACGGTCAACGAGCCATTCACAACCGATGCGCAAGGCTACCTACAGGGTCGCGACGCCATCGCCGTGGGTGACCGGCTGCGAGCGTTGAGCTATGTGACCAGTACCCAGTCCTACACCGTCTACTACACCAGCAAAATTACGACCGTCACACAATCCGGCATTCAAACGCTGACAGTTTCTGCCGCTGATCCCTTAATCCTGTTTGACATGGATGTTTCGGTGGAAGCGGATGTGCGCAACGACCCAACGTATCGCCAGCAACTGGAAAAAAACTTGCAGCGCGCGTCGGAGCTAATCTACGACTTGACCAATGGTCAGGCTGCTCTCGGGCCAATAACTGTGTATGACGGCAAAGCGCACTGGGATGACGCCGATTTGCGCATCCATGCCAGCAATCAACTGCGCCCCCATGCCACCATCGGTGGCGGTTCGAACAATATTATTATCACAAATACCACCACTAACAAGGTGCTTGTGTTCGGACCCGGTTATATCAACATGGGTTCGGTCTGGAATCGCTACGGTGAAGCAGGCAACGACCTAGGCGAAGATTGGGCGCGCACCTTGGCGCATGAACTAGGCCATTACTTCTTCTTCCTACTCGATAACTATGTGGGCGTGCAAGATGGTCTGCTCACCCGTGTTGACAATTGCCCGGGCATGATGAGCAATCCTTACACCGATGCCGACAGCGAGTTTCTCACTCTCTCTAATTGGAATAATAAAGCTAACGGAAATGATAAACCACCCCCCTGTCATGCCACACTTTCGCACCACTTTCTAGGCCAGGAAGACTGGGCGACCCTGAATCGTTTCTATCCCTGGCTACATGCGCCAGCCGGCCCGATCACAAATCTAAGCGAATCCGGGCCAGGTCTGCTGCCGCTTGCCGTGACGCCAGTGCATTTTATACCCGGCGAGACCACGCCGGTGCGCACATTAGAGACGCCCATCTTCACGCTCGCAAAGCGCACTGCTGGCATCGTTGATTTCTACCAGCCAAGTAATAAAGCACGCGCCTATCTCTTCTTGCGCGACGCGCTTGGCAACGATGAACGTCTGATTGATCTGGGCGCGCCGCATGGCAACCAGATTCAGGTTTGGAACGCTCGACCGCAAGATAACGCTGGACCAGCTGATCGATTCTGCGTCTTCGATCCGACGGTGGACGATGACAAAGACCCCAACACCCTGCCCAAACCGTATGGGGGCTGCCAACTCATCAACGCTGCTGTGCGTGAATTGACGCTAGAGCCAAACTCAGACGACTGGCCACCACCCATTAGCTTGACACCGGTTACCTCACGTACCGTCGAGATCAGCATGACCGGGTCGATTGCCGGACTAGCGGCCAGGGTTTATGCATCGGGGGTAAATCCATTCGCAGTGCCGCTCGATAACGGTCTAGGCACTATCCAGTTTATCACCGATGTATTTTCGGCGTATGTCTACGTCTTCGATCCTGCCCAGCCAAACCAGGGCACTGTGGTCGATTACACGCTGGGCGGTGGACCGCTGCTGAGCTTTCGCGAAAACAGCGAACTCAAGCTACGGGGTGGTGAGGTAATTACACGGACGGATGGCAGCCGAATTGACGCCAGCCGCGACGATCGCTTGATCTTCATCAATGGTGCCTTGCGCTTTGTGCGCAACGGGCAACCGGCTCAGGATGGCATTTTGCTCAACCCCGGTGATACGCTGACCATGCTCACGGGTGATACGCTGACCATGCTCACCGGTGATACACTGACCATGCTGACCGGCGACGCGCTTGCTTTGGGTGACGAGGAAGCGCCGGTGCGATCAAACGACGGCCAAGTGATGGTCTATGGCCAGACCAACCTCAAAGCTAACGATTACTATATCTTGCAGACAACCAGCAGCGTGCCAACCCCGCCTCCTTATGCAACTGTGATCGGGCAGGCCTACCGCTTGACGGCTACACCGCAGGCGACGCAAACGATCAGTGCCGCGCTCAGCATCCGCTATTTAGGGCGCCATATTTCAGCCCAAAAGGAAGCAGATCTGCGCATCTACTTTTGGAATGACAGTACACAAGTTTGGGCTCTGTTGCCGGAAACCAAGGTTGATACGGCGCATAACCTTGCTTCAGCGTATTTGCGTGGCAAAGGCATTTATGCCCTGATGTATAGCGAACAGATTCCGCTACAAGGTCCGGGTTGGAATACCTTTGCCTATACATTAAGGACCACCAATATGGTGGCTGATGCGCTTGCTTCGCTGGACGATTACTACACCATCGTTTGGGGTTACGATCCCGATCCGATGGATGGCCGATACTGGCAGTCGTTCAGTCCGCAGATCAGCCACACAGATAAATATTATAGCCTGGTCAACAACCTCACTGAGCTAAAATATGGTCACGGCTACTGGATTCACATGAATCAAGATAGTATTCTCCTGCTTCGTGATACACCAACGGTGGTAGCGGCAAATGTGGATCAATCACTAATCCCGCCCGCAGTTTTTTACGGTGATGTATTACCGGCCGACGATTTCGTACCTGTGGCCGGTATGGAGGTAACGGCCTGGGTTGGTGACAAGCTGTGCGGCCAAAGCCAAGTGCAGGAACGCGACAGCCAGCTAGTGTTTGCCATTCAGGTGGCGGCAGATCCAGGATGTGGTGGCGCCGACAGCTTAGTTGCGTTCCGCATCAGTGGAACGCCCATGTTGCTCCAGTGGAGATGGGATAACACAGCGGCAATATTTGTGCCGTTGACCACTCACCTGCCATATGGAATCTACATTCCAATTATTACAAGAACAACAGAGCCTATGTTACTCTCTCATCGGATTTACCTGCCGATGATAAAACGATAGCGGGCTTTGTAGTGGAGAGGTTATGCATATGCAATATGTCAGACTACTAATAGCTTGTGGTGTTTTCGTATGTGTCTGGATCGGAATGCTCATGCTAAATCAGCGGGGGGAGGGTTTAGCGACCAACGTTTATGCCCAAGGCGGACCACCATCATTGCCGGCGCGCTTCTTTGGTGAAGTTACCATTGATGGTAGTGCTGCACCTGTAGGCACGTTAATCACAGCCGTGATCAGCGGAACTGTCTCTGTTTCAACAACCACAACTATTCAAGGCGGTACAGCGGTCTATGTCATCGATGTGCCCGGCGACAATCCGGGTACGCCAGAGATCGACGGTGGGCGCGATGGCAGTGTGGTCTACTTTACGATAGGTCGTGTGGCAGCAAGCCAAACTGGAACTTGGCTATTCGGTGGTCTGCTTGCGCTTGATATATCGGCCATTTCTATTACACCAGTGACGGTTACACCGATTGTGACGCCAACACCAATGCTATCAACAGTGACCCCAACGCCGCCCAAGCCTACTACGCCTGTGCCAATCCCAGAGCCGGTGACGGTGGTACTGTTTGGTATTGGGTTGACTGGTCTGGCGACTCTGCAAGCACGGCGCCGCAGATAAACGGTGTGCTCCCAGAAGTACTTATATTTACTCCTAAAATAAGAGCAAGGCGAGGGTGTCGTACTCGTCCATGAACCGTCAACATGCAAATTTGGTACCTTCAGAAATTCGTTGGGCATGGCATGGGCACACTATTGCGCCCGTCGTAACGGCGATGTATAATAAAGCCAGCAAAATAGATGGAGAGATAGCGCAATTAGAGAGGCGCCGCCCAGTTCTGAGCGCGGCGCTTTGTTTTATGAAACTGGCATG
>DAOTTR010000139.1:0-6040 GCA_034437715.1 Caldilineaceae bacterium | reverse complement strand
TGCATGTAGCAGCGCACGCGCTCACGCGTCATGCCGCCCATCAAATCGTAGATCGGCACGTCGAGGCGCTTGCCCTTAATATCCCACAGCGCAATATCAATCGCCGACAGCGCACCCTGCACCACCGATCCCATAAAGTGCGAGGAACGATAGAGCCACTGGTAGTGATGCTCAATGCGCGACGGGTCTTGGCCGAGGAGATAGGGCGTCATCACCTCCAACATGGTCTTGGTCGGACGCTGCCAGCCGTGTACCCCGCCTTCGCCAATGCCCACCGTGCCATCCTCACAATAGATTTTCAGGAGTAGCCAGCGATCCCATAGGATCGGCTCTACTTTTTCAATTTTGGTCGGTTTCATGGGTGTAAATCCTTTTGCTTATCATAATTGCGTTGTAGATTGACGAAGTGGATTGACGAAAGGAGGCTTGCTACGCCAGCGTTGCCCGCACCCGTTCCGGCGTAAAAGGAATCTGCCGTAGCCGCACCCCGACGGCGTCAAAGACGGCATTGGCAATCGCGGCCGGGGTTGGATTTTGGCTGGCTTCGCCACTGCCCAGGAACGGCAGTTCCGGTCGATTGAGCAACACGGTTTCGATCACCGGCGCACCTGTAAAGCGCAGGATTGGGTAACTCTCCCAATCGCGACTGGTAATGCCATTTGCGTCAAAGCCCACTTCTTCGAGCAACGTCCAACTGGCTGCCTGGACAAAGCCACCCTCCAATTGATTGCTCAGCCCATCGGGGTTGATGATCTGTCCAGCATCCGCTGCGATCACGGCCCGTTCCAGGTGAATCTGCCCACTTGTCTGATCAACGGTCAGCTCGACTACCACGGCTGCATAGCATTGGGCATTTTTATATTGGGCAAAGGCAATCCCCCGCCCGCGGCCTGTACCAACGGGCTGTACCCTGGGCTGCCAACCCGCTTTGGTTGCCGCTGCCTCGATCACCGCCTTGGCCCGTTCATCGCTGAGATTGCGCAGCCGAAAAGCCACGGGATCAACGCCTGCGCTTTGCGCCAGTTCATCCACAAACGATTCAATCGCAAAAATATTCGCATAGGCACCCAGACTGCGCATAGATGAGGTGCGCAACGGGCTGTTGTCTACGTGGTGATTGACAATGCGCCGTTGCGGAAACGCGTACAGCGGATCCCCATTGCGATAGCTGCCCGAATGCCGCCCCCCCATGAGCCGATTGGTGGGCAGTGGGAAAGGGAGCTCCAGATGCCACGCCGCCAATAGGCCCGATGTTGCTCCACCGGCGCGTGGGCGACCGCTGTGGGGATAGCTCCAAATGTCTTCGTTCCAATGGCTAACCGTGCCCGTGGCATCGAGGCTGGCCTGCAATTTGACCACCATAGCGGGGCCATAGGGCTCCCATGCGTGCTCATCTGCGCGCATCCACTGGACTGAGATGGGACGATCGGGCAGGGCGCGGGCCAGCAGCGCGGCGTCGAGGGCCACATCGTCGGCCCCATTGTGCCCATAGCAGCCCGCACCCTCGGTGTGGATCACATGGATGGCGGCGGGGTCCAAGCGCAACACTTGGGCCAGCGCGGCGCGCAAGGGATAGGCCCCTTGCGTATGACTCCACACGGTGAGCTTGCCATCGCGCCACTGGGCCACGGCTGCCGACGGTCCCATGGCCGCGTGCATCTGGTAGGGGCGATAATAGGTGGCATTCAGTGTGTGCGCGGCATCGGCTGGTGTGCTGATCGGCGGAATAGGATCGGTGGTCAGCGCGCCGTCCACCACCAGTTGTGACTGGGTTGGTTGACCCAGCAGATGGTCATAGATCGTCGCCGTTGTAGGTAAGTCTACGCTGGCCGCAGCCGTGTGATCCCAGGTGGCGGCAGCTTGTAGAGCGATGCTGGCGGCAATCGCCTGTTCCTCGCGTTCGGCAATGACACCCAGGAATGAGCCATCGCGCACGACTGCGATCACGCCGGGCATCTGCATCGCCGTGGCTTTATCAATGCTTACCAGGCGCGCTGTGTAGTTGGATGGCCGTACAATGCGCCCATGAACCATGCCCGGCAATGCCAGATCGTGGACAAAGCTGGGTAAGCCAGCTACCTTGGCGGGCAACTCTACCCGAGTGGCACTTTGACCAACCACTTGATGATCGGCGAAGGCCCTGGGTTGCACCGCACCAGTAATTGGTCGCCCAAATGACTGACCGCCAAAGAGCGCCCAATAGCTGATCTGGCGACCAGTTGCTGGATCGGTGATCATGCCATCTTTCACCACCAGCGCTTCCGGTGGGCTTCCTGCTTCCAGTGCTTCATGCGCCAATGCCAGCAAATGCTGGCGCGCTTCGGCGGTGGCTTGGCGAATGGCATTGCCACTCACTTGCACCGACATGCTACCGGCGGTCACGCCTTCATTGGGTGTGCGCGCTGTATCCGCCATGACCACGCGGATGCGCGCCAGTGCCACGTCAAGTTCTTCGGCGGCGAGTTGTGCTACCGCCGTTTTAATGCCCTGGCCGATCTCGGCTTTGCCCGTAAAGACGGTGATTGTCTCCGCTGCATCAATGCGTATCCAGGCGTCCAGGTCGGGCGTCTCTTGCAGCGATGGCGACAACGCGTGTTGTGTCACGGTAGGGTTGGTGAGGGGTGGAGGCGTGATCACTTCGTAGATCGGCTGCCATTGGGGTCGCCCAATGCGCAGCTTGATGGCGCGGCGCACGCGATCATAGACGCCACAGCGACAGAGATTGCTGTCTAGCGCTGTGCGAATCTCTTCATCTGATGGATAGCGGGTACGATTGAGCAAGCCTTGCGCGGCGATGATCATGCCCGAAACACAGTAGCCACACTGGATTGCCTGCTCTTGCACAAAGGCTTCTTGTAGCGGATGGGGCGCGTCTACAGTGCCTAATCCTTCAATTGTGGTGATCTGTGTCCCCTGCGCCTGCTGCACCGGTAGCTTGCACGAGGGAACATCGCTGCCGTCGATCAACACTTTGCAGGCCGAACATTGCTCCAACCCGCACCCAAACTTCGGTCCTTTGAGGCCCAAGTCATTGCGCAGAATGTAGAGCAGCGGCGTTGCTGGATCAACCGCTAGTTGGTGTGTCACGCCGTTGACGGTAAGGGTGATGGATTCAACCATTTTGGGGTTCTCCCTGCGTTTATGTGGTGGCTAGCCAGACTTCGCCAGCCATGCGATCCGGAAAGAAGCGGCATTGGTCGGTTGCTAGGCTGGCTTGTTCGGCACGTCAATCAGCCCCGTCACCCGATGCAGCAGGGTGGCGTCGCTTGTCATGGATAGCGTTGTTTGGATCATGGTGTGATTATAGCAAAGGAAAGCACGACGTGCTAGTCAGGGCGACGAAGCAGGTGCATTTCAATTTGACGGCAAATTTTAGAACGCACGCGCAACGTGTGCCGGGACGAGCAAGGTACAGTTTGTCAAACCGGTGTGGTTGTCGCTCGTCCCCGGCACACTTCCCCCAAAAGTGAAATGCACCCTAACCAAGCCACAACCCAAACGGTTATAAATAACCTATTAGCAGATCCAACTCTGCCTGCAACTGATCGACCTTGGCTTTGCTGCCTAGCTGCTCATATGTGGTGATATTGGCGCGTAGCACAGCGATCTCGCGCTGGACGATCGCCTGGATATTGGCCTCGGTCAGTACCTTGCGTGGTACCTCAGTGGAGTGGCCGCGGGCGGAATCCATCGATGCGTCGATCTCAACTGCTTCGGCGCTATCAATCGCGGCGAGCGTTGTACGCAGTACGGTCACGGTGCTGCTTTGGCGGGCTTTCATGGCCTGTAACAGATCCGCTTTTAAGCGTTCGCGCAATGGCATGGCGAAACCTTTCCTGCTATTCCTGTATGCTGGTCAAGTCGGTTCCTGCATAGCGCAGAGCGGCAGGAATCAGCGCGCGCTCATTGAATAGGCCAAGGGGCGAAGCGGTGAGACCACTGTGCATACCGCCAATGTTGGTCGCCACAACCACGATCAGATCGGTCCCTTCGAGCCAGTGCATCATGGTCGAAAAGCCAAGCGTGCCGCCCGAATGGCCGACTAGTGGATAGGTTGGATGCATGGTGCGTGCGCGGGCGACGCCTTGCATATATTCGCGGTTGCTGGCACCGTCTGCCGGTGGATGATAGGTGAACATCTCTGCTTGCATTTCCGTCGAGAGCAATTTGCCATCGCGCAGTGCCTGTGCAAAATGCACCAGATCCGCTGCCGAGGCAACCATGCCGCCGGCTGTCCATTCGGGCGATAAATTGGCGGCTGTCGATTCCACCACATAGGGACGGATCTCGGGAAAGGCGCTATGAATCCCTGCCTCGCGCACAAACGTCGGCGTTGCATAATGATAGTGATGGGCAATGCCATCGGGGATCGGCTCGAACGATTCCATAAAGGTGTTTCGCATGTCCAGCGGCTCCAAAATCCGACGGCGAATTTCTGCCGTAGCTTCGTTGCCGGTCACTGCTTCGATCACTAATCCCAGGAAGGTGTAATTCGTATTGGAATAAGCGTAGCTGGCACCCGGCGCAAAGGTGGCGGTCACTTTGGCGTCGGTGATGTAGTCGAGCGTCTCGGTTTTGCCCCAAATGTGCCCCAGCGTCATTGCATCGCCGCGCCCACGCCGGATCCAAGCGGGCTCGAATTCCCAGGTGGGTACGCCGCTGGTATGGTTGAGCAACTGGCGCAGCGTGGCTTGATCGGCATTGGGCACTCGCCGTACGCTGGAAAGGTTGACATAATCGGTGACCGTTTTGTCTAGATCGACTTTGCCTTCCCCAGCCAGCTGCATGATCACAACGGCCACAAAAGTCTTGGTGATACTGCCAATTCCAAACCGCGTGTCGCGCGTGATTGGCGCTTTGCTGGTAATGTCATCATAGCCCGCTGTGCCTGTCCACAGGATGCCGTCGGCGTTGCCCAGCGCCACCGCGATGCCGGGCAGCCCCAGCGCAATGCCAGTGGCCAATGCATCGTGGAGCGGCGCATCATCGCGTGCTGGTGGGGCTAGCTTTCGTTCGCTCATCGTTTGATTTCCTTTTGTCTTGGTGCGCCAGTGTATTACCAGCGACGTAGGATTTGTAAAAGCGTGATACGGCCTCGTCGCCGGTAAGCCAACCTGTACGCCAAGTTAAGGATGCAGCGCGACAACTCCTTGCTCCAGAGCATACAAACCGCGCACTTCGGCTGCTGTCAATGGGCGATTGAAGATAGCCAGGTCGTCGATCAAGCCTACAAAATGGCCCATGCCCAGGCGGATGGTGGCATTGGCAACATCCCACGTAAATTGTTCGGCGATCCGGCCAGATGACCCTTGATAGGTGCCATTGAGATAAAGTTGCGCGCGACCCCCTGCTGTGCTATTGACTCCGTCCCAGGTGACCGCGACATGGGTCCACTGGCCTTTGGCAAAGGGCGGTTCGGCCACTTTGACCAAGCGCCAGAAGAATTCACTACTCTCACCACGCCGGTTGGTGACATCCCATTCAGCTTGATTGCCAAAGAAGCCCAGCCGCAGATCCGACGGCTTGTCATTCTTGGTAAAATCGACCCAGATGGCGGTGTTGCTGTAATCCTTGTCGGTCAACTGAAGCGGATCAGAATACTGACCTGGAATCTCAGCCGGATCGAGATTCATCCAGAAGGCGACGGTGCCACGAAAGCGGGTGGCGTCGTACACCACATTGTGGGCCGCCTTGTAGAGCACAACGTGACTATTTTCTTGGGTAAAGGCCAGCGCCGCGCCAAATTTGCCCTGGCCTTCTGCAATGGTCAAGGCCGGCGTGCCCAGCCCTGGCGTAAAAGTCTCTGCTTTCTGCACATCGGCATCGACCGTGCTGTAGAGTTGTTTGTCGCCGCGCGCAAAATCGGCATCTGGCCCATTGTCGAATGACGCATGAAAGGTTAACGCTGCGGCTAGACTGGTCCGCAGATCGGCAGATGTTGGTGTCTGACTCATGATGCAATTTCCTGACTTTGGTTAATTTTGGAAGTACACACTTGCTCGTTTGAATGGATTTGTCGGCTAATCGAGCAACTCAATCG
>DAOTTR010000138.1:0-8672 GCA_034437715.1 Caldilineaceae bacterium | reverse complement strand
CCATCACTTGCTCCCCCTGGCGCGTTGGCGCCTTTGGCTTTGGGAGGTCGTCAAGCAGTGCCTTGGTTTTGCTTTATCCATTCCCATCCCTGCTCCCGCACCCGTTGCGGTCTACTGATACTGTTGCGGTGGCCCAGGCTTTCCAAAAAGCTTTTATTCGCGTCTTCAATTGCTTTCACCCCGGTATTGCCAATGATCAAGTTTTCAGTACACCCACTTGGGTTGACATAGCCCACCGCCCGCACGCGTTCAGTTGGGCAGCGGCCAATCGGGTCACAATGGCCGAATTGGAAGACCGAGTTCAAAATTGATTGACTGAGTGCGTGGGCCGAATAGGCGACCAATGGGTTATAGGCGAGCGGTGGCACAGGTGGATAGGTGGAATAGCCAAATAGAGCCGGCGCGGCGCGCGCTTCATTGATCAGCACCATCAAATAAAGTTCATTCGCGCTAGGCACACGGTCAATGGTCGAGTTAAACGACTCATTGCTGTACGCCGAATCACCTTGCGCGTGATAGGCCCGCACACGATACCAATAACTTTCGCCGAGGGTATCTGGTGTATCGGTGAACACGGTTGAATTGGCGGGCAAGGTGGCAATTTCTGACCAAGCCGTGCCCGTGATGCCCTGGGCGCGTTCGATCTTGTAACCCGTTTCATCGAGCGCGTTATCTTGCCATTGGAGATAAATTTTGCGCGCCGGGAAGGCACCCACTTGCAGATTAGAAGGGGCAGATACAGGGTATGTGACTGGGGTTGGCATGACGCCAGTCCAGGTAAACTGGTAGATGTCTGACTGGTGATTGCGCAGATCTTGCCAGACAACCCTGTTGCCGTTGACGGCTGGCTGGGTTTGCGCATTGGAATTAGCGAACAACCCAAAGGTGGCATTGTTGGCTAGAACATGCAGTTGAATGTTCCACGAAACGCCGAGAATCTGGCTTTGGTAGGCGACCAAACCGTCGGCGATAGCCACATTTTCTCGAGCATCCGTTTCAATTACCAATGGCTTTTCAAGCTGCGTCGCCAGATCATAGCCATAAATATCCCAATTGCCGCTCCGAAAATCTTGCCAAACGACCAACTGATCAGCCGCCGAAACATCTGGCAGGCGTCCACCGCGTGTTCCCAGGATCGTCGTTGTCTCTTGTGTATCCACCTGGTAGAGATAGATATGTTCCTGATAGTCCCACCAAACGACCAGGTTGCCGTCAATTTGTGGGTCCGCTTGGTTGCCAGGCGCATTGGCAATCACAAACTCGCTCTTTTTTGCCAAGTCATAGCCATAGATATTCCAATCATCCGCGCCCGCCCGCTTGTCGGCCCACACCACAATTGAACCAGACAAGCGGGGCCTGGAGACATCGAGGTGACCTTCTGTCACGGTGAATCGCTGCCCGGTTGTGATGTCGAGGCCATGAATGCCAATCCCTTGATAGCCGTCTTTCCAGATCACCAAATCGCCATCAAGATCCGGCTGCACTTCCCAGGTATTGCTTTTTGTTAAATTCGTGATCGCGTGGGTTTGCAGATCGGCCATAAAAATATCGGTTGGCCCAAAGCGAAAATCTTGCCAGACTACATGCTGCTGATCAATATCGGGAAATTCTTGGCTGGCAGGATGGTGAATGATGGGAAGCGTCGGGTCAGATTGGGTGGCGGCGGTGATGGATGGAGCGGCAGTCAGGATGGAAAGTTGGAAATTCCAGATACAACCGACGGTCAACACAAGGATCGCCAAAACAAGCCATGCAGAGGGAGGTCGCAATGTGAGCTTCATAGTATTCCCTGAATGTTACAAGTTGATTTGAATATTGGTGTGGCACGTCACCATATATAACAGATATACTTGCATCTTTCATGGGCTTACAAACTACAACTACCCTGCAAATATAAACGCATAACCTACTAAATGCTTACTGCCCAGGGCAGCAGTCTGGTTTGTAATGGACGAGCGACAACCACCCCGGTTTGACAAACTGCACCCCGCGCGTCCCTGGCACACGTTGTTCACCCGTTCTAAAATTTACCCCGGATTGAAATACACCTTGCACTTTTTACGGCTTTGACGGAAGCACCCAGTTACCCATATAATAGATAGCAGTACGCTCCATTGCTCTGCATTTTCTGTGACAAGATCAATTTTGGTAATGCTTCAGCCGCCGCAACCCTGCTCTTTGAAGACGCGCTGCGGTCACGTGCATCAGCGCTAGGCGGTCTGCATCATGCCAATTTTGACGGCAGCAAGCTCTCTCGTTGACGCGTAGTTTATGTTGCTGCGCTAAAACCGCCGGATACCTTTGTTACGCGAAATGTTTAGCAAGACTAAGTCACTTTTGTTATTCTACAAACTTATCTACCAATGTTCGCATGGAGGAACCAATGCCACTCGCAAATATGAGCCGCCGCGATCTGTTACGTTCGATGGGGGCCGCGGCCAGTCTATCCTTATTGGCGGCTTGTGCCCCAGCCAGCACGCCATCTGGGGCCGAAGGGGGTGCTGCACCCTCGACTGCCAAAACCACAATTCTGCACTGGGCGCAAAACGCCGAGCCGAGCGATCCCAACCAGGAATTGGCCGAAGGGGCCAAACCACGCGCCGCCTATCAAGCCATTGCCGATCAGTATATGGAAGAACATCCCGATATCGCAATTGAATGGTATCGCTTTCCCACCGGTGGCAATCTGGATGAATGGCTGTTGGCACGCATGACAGCCCAAGACGCGCCGGACATCTATTGGGCCAATACCGAAAATTTATGGCCACATATTAACAAGAATTGGGCCATGGTCTTTGATGACTACATGGACTTGCCCAATCCGTACGTATCGGGCAATGATGCGTGGAAGAATCAATTTGAAGAGGTGGCGATTATTTCGCAGACCGGGCCAGATGGCAAACTCTACGGCGTCAACATGGATGGCGCGGGTGTGCTTACAGTCTACAACAAGGATGCCTTTGCCCAGGCCGGCATTACCGAAGAACCCAAAACGTGGACGGAATTTACTGGTGCGTTGCAAAAACTACTCGACGCCGGCTTTATTCCCTTTGGTGCCGATTTCTCGCCCGACACCTGCTGTTTCCCCCATTGGTTCGAAGCGCATATTTACAACCAATTGCTCTGGGACGATATCTACAAATATGACGACGATGGCAACAAGGTCATCACGGCCCGCGAGCTAGCTACCCATTCTCAGTTGGGCGATTTCCCAGAGTGGGAATCCTATCTCCAAATGGCGCACATGCTCAAAGAGCTGGTGCCCTACTTCCCGATTGGTTACGAAGGCACAGTCGATTATCGCCAGCTTTTCCGCCAGGGCAAGGTTGCCATGTATATGGAAGGTAACTGGGCGATCAGCGACTATACAAGCTCGCCGCCACCCTTCGAGATCGGCTGGCTGGCTTTCCCTGTGATCACGCCCGATATCTGGCCAAAGGCCCAGAGCAAAGTGGTGCGTATTCAGGGTGCCTGGGGTTCCATGCAATACCATGTGCCTGGCTATCTGCCGCAAACGGCCAGCGACAAAGTGGGTCAGGTTATGGACTGGCTGATGTTCTCCAGCAAGCCAGAAAATGTTACCGCGATCTGCGCCGAAACCAGCATGGTGCCGTTGACGAAGGGGGCTACTGCGCGCCCCGAATTGGCCCCCTTCAGCCAACCCTATGATCGAGCCGTGCCCTATCAAAGCTGGGCGACTCTCAGTTCGAGCGCCATGAATGCCGAGTATACCAACTGGCAGGCCTATCTACCCAGCGAAATGTCGGATAGCGAGTTCCTGGGCATGACGCAAAAAGCCTGGGATGCCGAGGTCGAGAAGATATTAGAATCCAACCCTGATTGGAAAATCTAGAGTATACTCAAGTAGCAATTGTCAATTGACAATTGCTACTTGACAATTGATTAGGAAATCTACCATGTCAGCCCACTCGTATCCGATCAAGCCCCCTACCTTCGCCCAGACTATGAAGCGCGTACGCAAGTATTGGTTTTGCTACGTCATGTTGCTAGGTACATTTTCGCTCTTACTCACCTTTTCCTACTACCCAGCCCTGTCAGCGATCTACCACAGCTTTACGATCTGGGACGGCTTTCGCCCAGCCCAATGGGTAGGCTTGCAGAATTATCAAGAAGCTTTTGCGTCGGAGATTATCTTTCGCAAAGGCGCGGTAAACATGATGCTCTTGACCGTGTGGCAAGTGGTGCGATCTTCCACATTTCCACTGTTTGCCGCTGCCCTACTCTACCGAATGCGCAGTGAAAAATTAGCCTATTTCTATCGCCTGGTCTTTGTGCTGCCCATTGTCGTGCCCGGTGTGGTCGCTATTTTGGTATGGCGTCAACTCTACGAACCCAATTTTGGGCTCTTTAATGAAATTCTCCAATTTTTTGACTTGAAACCCTCAGCTTGGCTCAATTCACCCAAAACAGCGATTCCCTCGCTCATGTTCATGGGCTTTCCCTGGGTCGATGGCGTTGGCCTCTTGATCTACCTAGCTGGGTTGCTGGCAATTCCCACCGAAATTATTGAAGCCGCCAAGATGGATGGGGCATCGAGCTTGCGCCGCTTTTTTCGGATCGAGCTGCCGCTGATCATTCCCCAGGTACGCCTGATCGTGATTCTAGGGGTGATTGGCGCATTACAAAATTTTGGCTGGCAGCTCTTGGTCACCAATGGCGGCCCGAATAACTCAACGACCGTACCGGCTTGGGAGATGTATCAAGCGGCGATGGGCGAAGGGCGCTTTGGCATTGCCAGCGCCGTGGGTGTCGTACTTTTTCTGATCATCCTCGTGCTGACCTTGATCAACCAATCCTATATTCGCTCCAATGTGGAGTATCAGGCCGACTGATTCGGAGATTTCCCATGCAATCCAAAACTGCTCTACCCAAAGACACACGGTCGATTCGGGCGCAAGCCATTTCCCCACGCGCAACCGCGACCCAGGCCGAAGCCATTCGCCAACATAGCACTAAGCGCGGCTTTCGCTGGCGTGGTGACTGGACGATCGCGCTTGTCTTGCTCTTCTTGGGTTTCTTGACCTTTATTCCGCTGATTATGCTGCTGGAACTCTCCTTGAAGAGCCAACAGCAAATGGCCGATGCCATGTGGTTGCCCGCCTGGCCGCTCTACTTTAAGAACTATGCCAAGGCGTGGATCGTCATGCAGCCGTATATGGTGAACAGCCTGAACTTTTCGCTGGGTGCGGTTGCCGTCAGCATACTCTGTAGCACGCTCTCGGCCTATGTGTTGGCGCGCTATGATTTCCCTGGTCGCGAGTTTTTCTATATGGCGATCCTGGCGCTGCTGATGATCCCCGGTGTATTAACGCTGATTACGGCCTTTGTCGTGACCGTGAGGCTCAATCTCAACAATACGTATTGGGGGGTTTGGTTGCCGTTGGCCGCGGGTGCACAGGCCTTCCAAATTATTGTGCTGCGCACCTTCTTTGCCTCGCTGCCGAGCGAACTTTTTGAGGCGGGCCGTCTTGACGGGGCAGGTGAATTGACCATGTTGCTGCGCATTGCCTTGCCGCTGGCCAAGCCGATTCTCTCGACATTGATCGTGCTACAAATCTTGAATGTCTGGAACGAATTTATCTGGCCGATCATGGTGCTCTCTGATCCAGGCCGCTACCCGGCAATTTTGGGCATTCTGCGCCTGGGCCAACTGGTCACGCAGCGCGATCCCGGCGCCATGTATGCCGGTTATGTGATCTCGGGCCTTCCGCTGCTGCTCATGTTTGCCTTCACCAGCCGCAGCTTCATCCGCGGGCTCACCTCTGGCGCGATCAAGATGTAAATCAACAAGCGCTACATAAACATAAAAGTGTAGATTTTGCATCCTATGTCTCTCCTTTTCCACAACCGGGCGCTTTCCTGCTACGCTATCCCTATCAATTCAGGAAGATAAACCAGGAAGATAAAGGTGTGGAAAAGGAGAACAGGATGCCCACCCTAGCCAACTATCACCACTTCGCCGGTCGCCATTGGGAAACCGGCAGCATACACAACTACTACGCCTACCGCGGCGTCAATGCACCCCACACCGGCCAGCCCTACAGCGAAGCGTTGCTGCTAGGGATCAGCGGTGGCGTGACCGTGGGTTATTTTTCTTTTGCCTACGACGGTTACGATCCCCATGTGGCACTGCTCACGCGCAATACCTTTGATCCGCTCAACACCCTGTTGGCGCGGCTGGGGGTCGTGCAAGAGGTGCAGCAAACCAGCAAACCCGCCAAAGCACTAGCCAATTTACTGGATACACTGGCAGATGGTCTGCCGGCCCTGGTCTGGGCGGATATGTGGAGCCTGCCCTATAACGCGTTGCCCTATGATGCGGGCATGTGGGGCATGATGCCGGTGCTTGTCTATGGCTATGAAGCACCAAACGATCAGGTGTGGATTGCCGACCGCGCTAATGTACCCCTAAACATCACTACCAGTGAATTGGCCGCCGCGCGCGGGCGCGTCAAGCAGGACAAGTTTCGCATCCTCACGCTCGATCAGCCCGATCCAGAAAAATTGGCCACCGCGGTCACGGCTGGCATTTGGGACTGTATTAAACTCTACACCGAAAAGCCACCCAAAGGCTCGGCCAATAACTTTGGTCTCAACGCCTTTCAGGCGTGGTCGGATCAATTGACCAAACCCAACCTGCGTAGAAGTTGGGCAAAGGAATTTCCAACAGGCGTAAAGATGTATGCCGGTTTGACATCCACCTTTAGTCATTACGGCGCGACGGGCATCAACGGCGATGCCGATCGCCTGCGGTATGCCGCGTTTCTAGAGGAAGCCGCGCTCATCCTGGGCAAATCGGCACTCGACGAAGTGGCCGCAGGATTTCGCCAAAGCAGCCAAGCCTGGCAGGCGTTAGGCTCGATTTTACTGCCTGACACCATTGCGCCCTTTGGCGAGACACGGCGCTTGCTGGCACAGCGCCGTCACCTGTTCACCACACAGGGGGGCGCAGCTCTGACCGAGATCCAGCAGATCGATGAACGGTTGCGCACAATCCGCACAGCGCTGGCAGCCGATTTTCCACTGAGCGAGGCCGAAGCAGTCACGCAGTGTGCGGCGATTAGCGCGCAACTCCTGCATATCCGCGATCTAGAGCAAGCAGCCATCTACACCTTGCGTGCCGGTATGGCCTAGCAGCATGGCCCAGCACAACGTACGCGGGGAATCCCTGGCGTTCGCACACTATTTGACAAGGTGCCGGTCACATCCTGCGCCTGTTCACCCCCAACTTGAATTACACCCACTCTATCGGGGTGCATTTCACTTTTGGGGAAGTGTGCCGGGGACGCGCGGGGTGCCGTTTGTCAAACCGGTGTGGTCGTCGCGCGTCCCCGGCACACGTTGCGCGCTCGTTCTAAAATTTGCCCTCAAATTGAAATACACCCCCCCTATCGGGCAGATTTGACAGGCTCGCGATTTTCCTTATAATAAAAATAGGTAATGTTTACTCCCTTCGTGCCGTCGTTACACTAACAGCATGCTCTTGCATGACAATACCAAAGTAACACAGCCCAGAAATTTTACGGCCAGAAATTTTACGGTTTGTTTCTGTTTTGCCTTTCTATGGCATACGGAGGCATACGGAAAGGCGCTTTGGAAAGCGCCACTGTCGATTGGTCAGCGTGATCTTTGCGGCTTTCCCCAAAATGCCAGATGATCTACGCGCTGCCTAGCCACGAAAAATTCTGATAGTTTTTGAACTAATGGACAAACCATTTAAAAGTTGCACATAGGCTCTCGACTGAGCCATTGATCATTGATGCAACTTTTAAGGGCTTTATCTATAATTTTGGTGTAGCATCTCTCCAACTCCTTATGTATATCCCTATACTAGATAGGGGCGGTAGCCAAAGTTGTAGTTAAAGCGCAAGCGTACACTCCCTAATCGAGCTTTACACAAATTTGTAATACCGCCCATCCTACGGTGAGAGCGCGCAAGTTTTCCTGCATACCAGGCTGTGTTCGCAACGCACACTTTGTCACGGCTGCCCTACCACTCGCAGCGCGGCCTGGTTGTTGCCAGCATTTACTGTTCATTTCATAAGTCTACCCAAGGAGAAGCAAGAAATGAGTGAGAATAAACTAAGTCGACGCAATTTCCTGCGCATGAGCGCGCTGACGACGGTAGGTGCCGCGTTGGTCGCCTGTGCGCCGGCCGTCCAACCAGGCAGCAGCGGCAGCGCCCCTGCCCAAGACAAGACGCTCTCGTTCTGGATGTGGAATACCTTTGCACCACCGGCGGATGAGATCATGCAAACCAAGCTCAACGAGTGGGCAGGCGCCAATGGCGTAACGCTGGAACTCTCGCGCGATGCCGACAACACCATGGTGGACAAGCTCATGCCGGCAATTGAGGCCGGAACCCTGCCCGATGCCATGTTCGTTGGCGCTGGCGAAGCGCTCCGCCTGACCGATGCCCAAGCAATCGACCCACTCACAGACCTCTTCCCCGAAATCGGCGAAGCCCACGGTGGCTGGCAGCCACGGCTCGACACCTATGTTACGCGCGAGGGGGTCGTCACCTTCCTGCCCTACTCGATTGACACGCCGATGCTACAGTTCCGCCGCGATATTTTAGAGGAAGCCGGTCTTACGGTGCCCGAAGGCCAATGGACGTGGGATCAGACCCGCGACTTGGCCCTGCAAGCTTC
>DAOTTR010000137.1:0-3469 GCA_034437715.1 Caldilineaceae bacterium | reverse complement strand
ACTGGTGGACAGATAACCAGAATACGCCCGCGTAACTGTTGTAGAATCTGGGCGGTGATAAACGTTTTGCCAAGCCCAACCACGTCGGCAAGGAAAACACCATTGTATTCTTCGAGTTTCTTGAGCGCCTGAATCACGGCCTGTTGCTGATACTGTAATTTCATAAACCCTTCCGGTAAAAAGGGTTCAATTTCGTCTTGTAGGTTGATATCTTCTTGCAGATATTCGTAGATCAACTTCAGATAGAGTTCATAGGGCGTTATGCTGTCATTTAGCCAGGTCTTGTGTTCGATGGCATCAATAAACTCTGTTGAGATTTCGACTGAATCTTTCCAGAGTTCTTCAAACTGCGCTTGAGCAAACTCTACATCGCGGCGCTGGCGTAGTTCTACATTAAATTCGCGATTGGCTACTAGGCCAGCATACGAGAAATTGCTGGAACCAGTGATCACAAAGCCATAGTCTCGATCATGAGGATAAAAGCGCCCGATATAAACCTTGGCATGAATATTTTTGGAAGGGTAGGCACGAATTTCCAGTTTTTTCCCGTTACCGCGCTGTTGTTTGTCTTGTTCTGGATCGATGCAATCAGTCTTCAAAAACTCAATAAATTTGCGGAGACCAATTTCCAGCTGCTGGTCCTGTTCCTGTGATTCTTCAACTTCGCGGATTAGATCTTCTTGGAAGAACTTTTTGGCATTGCTGTGGGACTCAAAGTCCATCACGGTTTGTGTGTGATAGCCGTTTAGTACATAATATGACTCTTCATCGACTCCCAATCCTACCAGAATGCGCGTCTTTTCAATAGATTCAATTGATTCGTAAAGCTGATAGAATCCGCTCGATCTAAAATAGCCTACCAATACATCAAATAGTTGAGTATCTTTCAATGTCCTCTTAAACCGATCCAATAAAGTGTGACCCGCTTCATTCGTGAAGAAGGTTAGATCGGTGTTTTCTCTTGCTTGTTCCGTGCGTCTTTCCCGAATCAAGTTAGCCCATCCCTATTCAATGTAATGTGCTAGTTTCTATATCTATTCGGCTCACTCTCTATATTATAGAGGCATCTATCAGAATTACAGAACTGCAACCGCGTTGGCTATCAATTATACGGCAGCCAACTATCCCGTCGATGCGCTCTACCATATTGCGTTGCCGTGTTTCAGTTGCCATGAACGATTCCTTCCTGCTGCCGTAGCTTGTGCGTCAGCGCCTGGCTATGCAAAAAAGCCTGTTGCGCTGTCTCCACCGAAAGCAACCCCAGGCCACAGGTTGCCGTAACAAGGGATTGCGCCGCCAATCAGTGCGCCGATGCTGACACCCAGGGCGGTGAGAAAGGGTAACGCTGCGTTGGGTAAGGCATAGCGCAACAGTACATGAATTTTTTGTGCACCGCGCGCCCGCGCCACCAACACATAATTGGAACCCAAGACCTCGATGAGCCGGGCGCGCAACAGTTGTGTCCAGTTGGCGGCTTTGGGCCAAGCCAGACAGAGCGCGGGCAGCAACACCACATCGAATGTGCCGCCCGACAATACCCGCCCCACCTTGGCCCCGACCACCAGATATTGCGACAGCACCAAACCGATCAGGAACGTCGGCATGGATGCGCCAACCTGGGTCAAGAGGCGGATGGCGCGATCCGGCCAGCGGCCTTGGGTCGCAACCGCCACCAGGGCCGCACTCAGCGCCACGACAATCGCAATGATCAGCGTCGTACCGAGCAGTAAGAGCGTAGCTGGCAGACGCTTGGCCAATTCTTCGAGTACGGGTTTGCCCGTCTGGTAGGAAACGGACAAATCACCCTGGGCCACGCGCCCCAGCCACTGCACATATTGGGCGGGCAACGGTTGATCCAACCCCATCTTCTGGCGCATCTGGTCCAGCTGTACCAGATTGGGATCTTCGTAGCCTTGGGCTTGCAAGATGCGTAGCGCCGGATCGCCGGGGGCGAAGGGCAGCAAGGCCCACACGATCACGCTGGCCCCCAAGGTGGTGAGCAAGGCTTGCACGGTGACAAAGCGTACCGAAATACCGGGCAAGGCGGCGTACCTTGCCAGTAGCCAGCGTAGCGTTCCAATACCAGTTCCTGCTCGTCCAGACTGACAATGTGATAGGGGCCGGTGTAGATACCGCCATCGGCTAGATCGGCCCAATTTTCGCCCACCCGCATCCACGGCTGCCGCGTCGTAGATCATGAAGATCCCTTCATTCGACAGCGCGCCGGGCAACGCCGGATAGGGCCATCTGGCGCGTAATGCAGGCCAGCACAGCCGCAGCATCGACTGGGTTGCCGTTCTGGAAGGTCAAGCCCGCGCGCAGTGTCATCTTCCACGTCAGGTGATCGGTGTTTTCGAGCGATTCGAGCAGCCAGGGATGAAATTGGCCGTCTTCGCGGAACTGCATGAGCATTTCGGCCACGCCAAACTCGGGCATCCAAAAGCCATCTTCCACCGGATCCAGGCTATCGATCTGGAATGACGTGACGATGCGCAGTGGCGCGGGTTCCGCAACAGGGGCAGGGGCAGCAGCGTCTGTCACTGGTTCTGTCACTGGTTCTGTCACTGGTTCTGTCACTGGGGTTGTGCTGGGCTGGGCGACACAAGCTGTCAGCAGATAGAGTAGCGCCAGCAGCGGAACCAATAAACGAAATTTCATACGAATCTCCTTGATCGGGTCAATCCTGTTAAAAAAGGATAGTGTTGAATTGATAAAGCAGATTGTTTTGTTAACTGACGTTTTGTTCGGCGCTACTATAGCCACCCTGCCCCAAAAGGATGATGGCAGCGGGTGTGTGATCGGGTGAATGGGTCAAAGTGTCGTTCTCCTGTCTGGTAAAATAAAAAAAGCTGCGTTCCAATGGACAGGAAACGCAGCCAACAAAAAACCCGCCAATTGGCGGGCTAGCAACAAAGTAGACAGAAAAGCCAGATCACTTTGTGCTCGGCCCCCTCTGTCCACGAAGGTGGTATCGAACATCAACCAGTTGCTTTGCGAGCAAGCAACGATTGATAGCGTGAAGGCGGGTAGTCGGACTTGCTAATCATCAATTGCTAATTTGTAATGGTCAATGAAGAGCCGCCAAGTGGGCATCTCTTTGGTTAACCATTAGTCGTTAGCAATTGATTATTGATTATTGCTTACCGTTGCGGGACAGTGCCGGACTGATTCTTGACTGATCAAGAACTTCACCGAGCTTCCCCCATTGTGCGCCGCGCTTCCGAGCGGCTGGCGCACCTTCACTTCAATATTCAGTTACAGAAAAAGTATATCAAATCATCGCTGGCTAGGCAAATCTTAATCAAGAACATATTTGTCTGTAGAAAGGGGTAATAGGGTTCTGGTTAGGGGCTTTCAAAGAAATAAGGATCCAGCGCTTGCCAAACAAAATCATGCGTAGGGGCGGCCGCGCAGCCGCCCCGCGTTTGGCTCGCTGCGAACGGGCGGCTGCAAGCCGCCCCTACTGGAT
>DAOTTR010000136.1:0-8365 GCA_034437715.1 Caldilineaceae bacterium | reverse complement strand
CATCCTCGACCGTGATCATAATGCTGCTATCAATATTCTCGCTCTGGGATTACAGAGCGTCAACGCTGGCTTGCCAGATGAAGTTGTAGAAGCCCAAGAGCTTTAGCCTTGGGAGTAGTTACAATGCCTGTGAATATCGTCTTTTTTTCTGGCGTCTTATCTCGATGTGCAGGCACAGTTGTTGCTGCTTACGCATAAACTACGCAGATAATGTACCGTATTCACTGCCATACGACGGGGAAATAGAGGGCGTAGGGCGTTGCGGTTGCCTGTGGCATCAAGGTTGGTGTGATTGTTGTCAATGGGATGGCGGTTGCGGTTGGGCTTGGTGCCAACGTTGGATCTTCCGTTGTCGGTATCAGGGTTGGGGTAGGTGTATGGGTAACTTGGGGCGTGTCCAGGCGGATGGTCATTCCCCAAATATCAAAGTCTTGGCTATGCCCATCTGGCGCATGTTTGCTGTAGCCAACTAGGTAGCGATTGTCGCCATTGGTGTTATCGGCTGCAAGCGCCACGGCAAGCTGAATGTCGTTGGCCGCGTCGATGCGATTGCCCAACCCTGGCGTGAGACGGGGGGTGCCATCCAGATTCAGTAGATCGCCAGTCGTCGCAACACGTTGCACGCGTGCCGCGGAAAAATAGCCAGCTAACGTTTCTTGGTGGCTGCTGGCTGTCACCAGAAATTCTTGCAGTGCGTCCAGATAGGCGCTCCCCAGAAAACCGGTGGGCGCGTCCCCAGGGTGTGGCTGCGCAAAGCTCATACGCATGACGGTGAATGGCGTGCCGGGCATACCGGTCGCAGCGAGCAGCCGACTTTGTACACGCCAGATGGTGGCATCCCCGGCAACTGTGCGTTCAAACCAAGTTGCCAGGAAGCCAGCGTTGCTCGCCGCGATTATCGGGCGGGGGGTCCAGGTGGCCGAGTTGTCTAAATTTGCGTAATTGCCGGTAGCGAGATTTACGTTCTCCGCTGTGCGATTTAACTCGGCTGATAAACGTTGCGCATAGACATCGAATGCGTAGGCCTCGGTTGCCGCGTTGCGCCGATCTTCCCAAACTACAGCATATTGATCGAGCCCCGCACTGTAGGCGATGGCTGGGCGAAAAGCCCCACCTTGCCCGGCGGATAGGGTAACCGTGCTATCCACGATTGGCAGACCATTCACCACATCAAATTCAGTGGCGCGCACTTCACTGTTGCTGGCCGCATTGTTGCCGCAATCGGCGACATCGGCCATATTCGTATCCCATAACATGGGTGGCAAATAATCATCGCCGCTGCTATAGGTGATCACATAGCGCTGGCGCTGGGCATGATAGACAAGTTGCGGCGAATGCATGTGGGTTTCGCTGGCAAGCGGTAAGATGTGGTCGGGTTGGGGGGATGTATCGGTTACTGGTTGGACCGACAATTGGCAAATTGCGCCGCGCGTTGTCCAGGCTACAAGAAAGCCATCTCCGCCAACCGTCACAGTTGGCGCGTTGCTGCGCGCTGCGCTGCCAGCATCGGAGATACGAAATTGCGCGCCCATCGGTGTGCCATTGCGATCGAGAAAGCGTCCATAGACATCCAGCCCTACGTTGGTGGCCGTGGCATTGCGCAGCGTAAGCCACACGGCCAGGTAGCGCCCGCTGGCGGCATCATAGGCCAAGGCCGGATAGGTGTCGATATCGCGTTGATCCACACTGGCGCGGTAGGCGGCAATTACAGTTGGGGTCAACAGGATTGCTGCTGGTGGGCCGCCGGCCATGCGCATAGGTGCGCCATAGCCAACCGCCAACAATAACAAACAACTTAGCGCGAGCAGCGCACCGCCTATTTGTAATCGGCTGGGTAATCGACTGGGCGCGATTGGGCGTATGGGCATGGTCAGCGGTTTCCTACGCTCTTGGCGCAAAACATGGTTAGGCCGTTGATTATTGTCGAACATTATTGTTGAATATTCGGCAGATAGATGGTGTACGGTCCGCCGAGCGAATTCAGATAATCCCAGGCCGCGGCGAAATCCAGGCCGGGCAACTTGTGCCAGTCGATGCGCGCTTGTTCACGGGCCAAAATTTGCGCCAAATCGTGATTCCCAACTGCGTCTGCGGCACGCGCGAGGTCATTGAGAAAGGTCTGCAACAGGTTGACCATCTCGCCTGTAAGCACTTCAGAAGTGTCCCTTGCTGCCACAAATCCTTGAAAACCAAGCGCAAAGGTCTGGAGCAGGTGGGCAGCCTGGGCGCGCAGTTCGGGTTGGGCTAACAGCAGCAGGCTAATCCCTGCTGTATGTTCGTAATAGAGATCTGTGTAATAGCGACCAATATCTGTGGTGGCTAGGCGTCTATCGCGCACTTGATAGAGCGTGGCGCTCGCCAGTGCCGCGGCTTGTGGATCCAGGCTGGTGTCAATGCTGCATTCACAATCGTTGATGGGGGGCTGCCAGGTGCTCGTCATCCCCACGGCATCAAAGCTGGCGACAACCGCGTCGTGCTCTGCGGTGGCGTAGAGATCAGATGTGGCCTGCAACACGGCTGCGCGCGCATCGGCAAAGCTGGCCGTCGGCGAAAGATAGGTGACGAGCGCGCGATAAAAGATTTGTTCTGCCCGCTCCTGGCCAATTGCCGTTGTAATCATGAAATAGGCTTTGTTCAAGATGCCACTGTTGAGGTGCATACCCTCTTGATCGCTACAGGTCTTTACCCAATTGGCTGTGTGGCTCGGTTGGCCGAAGCGCGCTGGATTAGCCATGTCCCGAAGCGCGGCTTGGCCCAATCGATCTGCCAAATCTTCGCCCAGCAACCAATCCTCGCCATCGACCATTGCGCCGAAAATGTCGGCAATGCTCTCGTGCAGCGCGCCCGCTTGCCAGCGATATTCCAGATTCGCTGTGTGCGATATCACAGCGTGGGTAAGTTCATGGCCGACGATGTCGAGCGCCACAAAGCCATCGCCGTAGATCATCTGCTGGCCGCTCCAAAAGGCGTTTGGCATATTCTCGCCGTAATGCACGGTAGATGTGATCACCCCGCCCTGATCATCAAAGCTATTGCGGTTGTGGATGTTTTTATAATATTCATACACGCGATTGGCAAAATCGTGGGCCTGGTCTGTATCGGCATCGCCCACGGGTGGCGCATTGTCCATGCGCACCAACGCGCCCGGCGTGTCGGTGGTGTTGTGGGCATTGTAGGTCGCCAGACGAAGCGCGGCCGGCGCGGTTGGCTCATCCCCGGGCACGCTGATGGGGATATGGGTAGCACTGTTGCTATCAGTTGCTAATGGGGTAGACGCGACGCTATGCAACCGCCCCAGAACGTCGATCAGTTCACCCGTGATCGCATCGAAGAGATAGATATTGTGTGCTGGCTCTGTATGATCGGCTAGCTCAACCAGCCATGCCAAACGTGCCGGCGCGGCGGCGCGTCCACTGCCCGCACCTGGATAAATGACCAACGTGGGCTCCTGTTGTAAGATCGCACGCGGCACAAGTTGATGGGCGATGGCGACTATGGTTGCCGCAGATTGCTGTGGTTGCACGGTGGCCAGCACAATGCCAGGAATAAAGCCATTGCTCAGCGCGATAACTTCATTCTCTGCCTCGTTCATATGAATTTTGATCTGCGCATTGTAAACGGCCACCCCGGCATAGACCTGCTGCAACGTGATATGGCTGAACCCCAACCCATCCGTTTGCAGGTTCGTGACAACCAGTTCCTGTTCAACCTTGTTGATGCCCAGAAGCGTTGTATAGTCGGCGAGAAAGGCCAAGGCAGCACGCGCCTGATCGATCTGCGCACTTTGCAGGTCTGCTGGTAAGGGCATAGGGCCGCGTAAAAAACTTGGATGGGCCAGTTGCGGATCCCAGGTTATTTCGACTTGATCTAATGCCCTACGCCATATAGATTGATCAGCGGCCTGCGCTGTCGCCATAGCGGTCGGTACTACTATGTTGCTTACTGACAATAAGCAAATGCCTATGATCAAGGCGAGCAATCGGATAGCTTGCATGGGCAGCCTTTCGAGCAAGGATAGAAAACAACATTGAGCAGACAGAAACCCACTATACTATAAAAGTGGGCTTCTCAACCTGTGTGTTTCCTGTACGCTTTCCTGGTAGAGAAGTCGCGAAACAAAAGCCGGGGCTTGTGCTGCCCCGGCTTGCGCTACGCATGTTCAGTTGGCTAGCCGGTTGTGACAACCTAGCCCACCTCGCCGCGGATGATCACCTGCACTTCTTCAAAGCCGAGCGACTTAAGCAACTGTTCATAGTAGCGCTTGCCATCATTGGCCGCTTGGGTGAGGATGCCGCTGCGTTGTGACGCCGCCATGAGCAACTTGCGTCCCTCTGGCATCATCTGCTCTTGCAGCACATTGATTGGATCCTGGCAGATCCCGGTGGGACAGGTGTCGCGCTGGGCCAGGATGCGGCTGTTTTCAAAGTCGATGTTGACATTATCGACAAAGATCATGGGCGGTGGCAGCACCAACTGCACCCGCTTGCCGTCGCTGCTGATCCACACATCCGCTTCGCTCAGCTGGGTGAGATCGAACCCGGCGGGCACGCGTCCCTTGAGCAACAAGACAAAGCTCTGGTCGATGCCCAGCCAACTCAGCCAGCCTTCGGGCGCTTCGGTGTAATCAATATCGACGGTGTTGTAATGTTCGATAAAAATCTGCTTATTGACCTGCTTGATCGATTCGACCACCGCTTGGCTAGTGACAATCGTCGTGCGCGTATCAAAGTTGAAAATGTCGCGCGCCGTACTGCTCATTAGCCAGACGCTGCCCAACGTGACAACCGAGACGAGCACCAGGGTGATGATCAATAGCCAGCCAAAGAAGGCGAGCAGAACGCGCAGAATCGATGGCTGGGGCATAACCGGCGGCGTCTGTTGCGGCAGCCGGCTCACTTCATCAACCGGGCGCACCGTAATCGCCTTGGCGGTTTCATAAATGGATTGACTCATGGGTAATGACGACTCCTGGCTACTGAAACGTAACTTCTACAGTGGTGAAGCCGGTCTTTTGCAAGAATTCTGTGAGCTGTAGCCGCGAAAATTCTTGCGCCAGTTTCATCATGCTCGCATTGTTGGTAATGTCGGCGCGTATCTGTTGCCGCGCTCGTTCCAATGCTGCCGTTTCCAAACCTGGATATTGGGAAAGCAGCCAAACATTGATGCGCTCGAAAATCTGCGATTCTTGGGGCAGCAATTCAACACTGGTCACCATTGGCTTGGGAACGGTGAAGCGAATGGTTTTGCCTTCAATTTGGATATTAGTCACTTGCGATAAATCAATGCCAACTTGCACCTCGCCCACGACTTTCATCAGTAGGCGGTCGCTCACCACCGTGCCAAGCCAAGGCACGTCGGCTGTACGTTCTTCCTGCACAACGCTGGAAGTCGTAAACTCCACACTGGTGAGGTAACTCAACTCGTGCCACACCGGCGCCAGCAGCGGCGTCGGCGTGGCCAACAGGCTCGCATCGGTCGCCACCGCGAACAGCGGCGCGGCATAGGTGGGCGGCGCGGCCGGCCACGGTTCGCTGGCCGCGGAACGTGCGGGGAAGAGGATGCGCTGTAAGAGCGGGTTTATGGCAAAAGGCACAAGCAATGCGACAATGGCTAACGCAATCACGACAAGCAAGGCTGCTTGCGCCGGACGAACCGAAGCCACCACGGTGGCCACAGATTGGTCAACTTTCTTCATGCAGCGGGGACCCCCTTGAAATCACAACCATCACTGAGCATCCAACACACGGGCCGGATGACTCATCTTTCAACCGGACAAACCGGAAAATTAGTATACCGGAAAATCGGATCTAGGTAAATTAAACCTACAAGCAAATTGTATTATTGTCTGTCGTCATTGTCACTTTTTACTTTTTGCGGGTGTATTTCAGTATTAGGGCAGTGTGCCGGGGACGAGCGGGATACAGTTTTTCAAAGCGGGACGGTCGTCGCGCGCCCCCGGCACACGTTGCGCGCGCGTGCTAGAATTCACCCCCAAATTGCAATGCACCCCTTTTTGCAAACCCCTTGACATTCACCCCAAAATCTGCTATGGTTGGACAAAAGCTTTGAAGAGAGCAAGTTACCACGCGACGAACGCCAGAGAATCGGGGCCACCGACTGCGAGCCCCGTCCGTAGACGAGCGTTGTGATACCTTCTCCGAGCTGATTGCCGGAACCTGTGGCCCATTTGCACTCTTTGCTATCAGCAAACAGTGGCGGGCAGACAGTAGTATGGTAATCCGGGTGGCGTCGTTATTGCGCCGCAGAGCGGGCTGATGCAAAGAGGCGATGCGCCAAGATCGGCCAAGTTGGGTGGAACCGCGAGCCAGAGCGCCCTCGTCCCAAACGGACGGGCGCTCTTTTTATTTTGCTTTTGGTTCACTCAAGAAGGAGGTACACCATGTGTGTACAACAACCCACAGTTGCGCCCGATAGCAGCCACCTTCCCAGGGGCTATGATCCGCAACTCTACCGCATCCGCCACTCGTTGGCCCATGTATTGGCGCAAGCTGTCTTGGAACGTTTCCCCGGTGCGGGCATCGCCATCGGTCCACCAATCGAAGACGGCTTCTACTACGACTTTGATCTGCCTCACTCGCCCACCGAAGCGGATTTAGCCTGGCTTGCCGAGCGGATGCGCGCCATCATCCGCGGCGACCATGCGTTCCAGGTGCGCGCCGTGTCACCAGCGGAAGCGCGGCAGATCTTTGTCGATCAGCCCTACAAGCTGGCGCTGATCGATGGCCTTGTTCAGGGCGCGCAGGATGAAGATGGTAATCCTGGCGGCGATGGCGCGCCACCCATGCTTACCGTCTACCAGCAGGACAACTTTGTCGATCTCTGTCGTGGCCCCCATGTGGCTTCAACAGGGGTGCTCGATCCAGCGGCATTCCAATTGACGAATGTGGCTGGCGCGTACTGGCGGGGCGACGAAAGAAATCCTATGCTCACCCGCATCTATGGCACAGCGTGGCGCAACCAGGTTGAATTGGATCAGCACTTGTGGCGGCTGGCCGAAGCCGAAAAACGCGATCATCGGCGGCTAGGCAAGCAGTTGGAACTCTTCCACTTTGACCCCACCGCACCCGGTATGCCCTACTGGTTGCCCAAGGGCATGAAGATGCTCAACGAGCTGTGGGCTTTTTGGCGACAGGTGCATGACGAACATGGCTACCAGGAAATTGCCTCGCCACTTTTCAACGAGCGCAAGCTCTACGAGATTTCCGGCCATTGGGAACACTATCGCGAGAGCATGTTCCTGATCCCGGTGGATGAGCATACAACCTATGGGCTGAAGCCGATGAATTGCCCCAACGCCATGGTGGTCTACAACATGAAGGTGCGCAGCTATCGTGAACTGCCCCTACGCCTCGCGGATTGTGATATGCTGCATCGCAAGGAATTGTCGGGCGCGCTGCATGGTCTGTTGCGCGTGCAGAAATTCCAACAGGATGACGCGCACATCTTTATCACCGAGGATCAGATCGAAGAGGAGTACGCGCGCATCTTTGCGCTGGCCGATCTTTTCTATCATGTCTTTGGCCTCACCTATAAGTTGCGATTGGGCACACGACCCGACAGCTATGTGGGTGATCTGGCGACATGGGAGAAGGCCGAGTGGGCGCTCAAACGGATTCTCGATGAACAGGTGGGGCCGGGCAACTATTTGATCGAAGAGGGCGACGGCGCATTCTATGGGCCCAAAGTGGATATCCTCATGGAAGATGCATTGGGACGCCAATGGCAGATGGGCACGATCCAACTGGATTTCCAGTTGCCACGGCGTTTTGGCTGTACCTATGTCGATCGCGATGGCAGCGAGAAGATGCCGGTCGTGATCCACCGCGTCATCTATGGTTCGATGGAACGCTTTGTCGGCATTCTGATCGAGCACACCGCCAGCGCGTTGCCGGTCTGGCTGGCACCGGTCCAGGCGCGCATCATTCCGATCACAGATGGTCATCTGGCGTATGCGCAGGCTGTGGCCGATCGTCTGCGCAAAGCTGGCCTACGCATAGAATTGGATGACTCGGCCAAGCGCATGAATGCCAAAATTCGCGACGCCCAGGTGCAGAAGGTGCCCTATATGCTGGTGATCGGTAACCGCGAAATGGAGCAAGGCCAGGTCGCCGTCCGCCATCGCACCGAGGGGAATCTGGGTGCGATGGCTGTGGCCGATTTTCTGGCGGTAGCAAAGAATACCATTGCCGAAAAACGCGCGATCTAAGGATCTGTCCAGAAATAAGGTAGTGAATTTTGTATAGAAATGAAGTCATGTGATAATTGAGAGAGAAGCAATGGAGAATCACATGACGAAAGCGAAAACACGCGACGAAAAACGCAAAGCCGAAGCCGAGATCAAAAG
>DAOTTR010000135.1:0-3848 GCA_034437715.1 Caldilineaceae bacterium | reverse complement strand
TTATCCGTTGCCTGGGCATTGATGACAAACGCGCCAGCCGTGGTGGGCGTCCAACTACAGCCGAATGGCGAAGCCGTATCGACACAATTGGCAATCGGCGAGCCGTTGGCGAAGAAGGCGACTTGGGTTACGCTGCCATCCGCATCGGCTGCATTCGCCACAATCCCGACAACGCTGCCGACAAAGGCGCTGGACCCATTGGCTGGGTTGCTGATCGATACCGTCGGTGCCTGATTGGGTGGCGGGTTTACAACAACGCTGACCGCCGGCGAAGTTGTGATCGCGAACTGATTATCGGTCGCCTCAGCGGTCAATGCATAGGTGCCACCGGCTGTCGGCGTCCAACTGCATGTATAAGGCACAATCGTATCGACGCAACTGTCAATGGCGAAACCGTTGACGAAGAAGGCGACTTGGGCAATGCTGCCGCCATCCGTATCTGCGGCCGTAGCAGTAATCGCGACGGCTTGATTGGCATTCACTGTAATCCCGTTGGCCGGGCTGTTAATGGCCACGGTGGGGGCCCCATTTGGGTTACTCACGCTGACATTGCGCACAGCCGAAGTTGTCGTCCCGGGCGTGGGATAATTATCGGTCGCCACCGCGGTCAGCTCATAGGCACCAGGTGCAGTTGGCGTCCAGGTGCAGGTATAGAGCGCTGTTGTATCGACACAGTTGGCAATCGGTGTCCCATTAGCGAGGAAGGCCACTTGCGTCACGGCACCATCTGGGTCCGTCGCCGTTGCGACAATCGACACCGATTCGTTGGTTAGCGATAATGCACCCTCCCCCGGTTTGTCTTTGTCGATCACCACAGTAGGCAACTGATTGAATTCGCCATTGACTTGCACACGCGCCCCGTTCGAGATGGCGGTGGCAGATTGTCCGTCAGTCACTTGTGCCGTCAAGAGATAGTTGCCGGCCACGAATGGCGTCCATGTGCATTCATACAGTGCGGTCGTATCAGTACAATTGGCAATTGCTGTACCGTTGACATAGAAGACTACTTGCGCCACAGGGCCGTCGCTGTCGTTAGCCGTGGCAGTTACCAAAATCGGGGTTCCTGCCATAGAAATTGTGCCAGTGATCGGGCTGTTCAGCGCGATGGTGGGCGCTGCACCCGTCAGGAAGGTAGAGTTCTGCTTGCCTGGCGTGCCATGCAGGATGTTTGACGCCTTCCAGTTGAGGGGCAGCGCGTTATCCCACGTTGGATTGAGCAGTTCCATCGAAGGCCCAGTGCCATCGGCACCCAGTGGCCAAGGCGCGATGTCGTTGAAATCGACAAAGTCGATCAGCATGCCAACGGCATCTTTCAATTCAACCGCTTCACCGCGGTTGGAGAGATTGCCACGCAGATCACCCAATACTGTTACGCCTGGATAGCGCCCGCTGTTGGCAAAGATGGTTGGGTCGCTGGCTAGCACAATGTACTCACCGGCGGCAATCGTCGTACCCACGGGGAAGTGGTAGCTAAAGCCGCGCGTAAACGCAACATTATCCAGCTTCAATGTAGTTGTGCCGCGGTTGTAGAGTTCGATAAACTCGTAATCATCGCCGTCCACACCCAGCGGCGTAATGGGATTGTAGTGAATCTCGTTGACGATCAGGTTCTCGAACGGTTGTGGCGGGTAGAACATATAGTCCATCAACGGGCTCCAGACGGCACCGTTTAGGACACGTGCTTTCACGTTCGTCACTTGGGAGATAATCGTTTGGGCTGCATTACCACCAGCCGTGGCAGTGGCGCCAATACCACCACCAAATCCACGCGGGTCAGAGCCATCAGTTGTATAATAGATCGTACCAGGAATATCGCTCGGCTTGCTGATCAACAACGGGAAGTTGGCTATGACGCCGCCGCCGCGCTGCGAATAGAGCGGTGGTTTGACCGCAGTCTGGTAAAGCTGAATGTTGATCGGGCTCGTGATGGTTGTCGTCAGCAGCGCGGTAAACGAAGCAGCCAGGTATTGGTTGCGCAGATTATCGGTGCGACCGGGACAATAGCTGGTGAGCTTCTCATCGCGTACATTTATCCAACTTTTCTGGTCGATAGTGCCGGTAAAAGCTGGCGTAGACTGGACGATAAAGTTAGCAGGTTCCTGTGCAAAAGGAAGGAGATCACGGCTGTAGAGATAGGCAGGGCGCGCCTTGTCAGGCACGGCATCCGGACGGGCATAGACATCGCGTGTATAGTCGCCCCAGCGTGCAGACTCGCCGATCACGGCCTGATCAATTTTGTTCATTAGCTCCGTATAAATCGTTGCGCAATTAGCGGGCGTCAAGACACCATCTGGCGAATCCATATGCTTGTAGATGCGGTCAGCGAAAACCTGGCGGAATTCGGCATTGGTGATCAAGCGCAGGAACATATAGCCGGGCGAACCAGGATAGTCGAGAAAATCATTCGGCCGATTCCAAGCCTGGTTGACTTTGTTAAGACCGCTGTCATCATCCCAGGTCATCCATTTGAAGCGCATGTCCGGGCCAGTGAGCTTGCGATAGGCGTTGTAGTTGTGGTTCGGCCAGTCGGTTTTGCCAATGTAGTGCGTGTGCAACAGGTAATCGGCAAAATTTATCATATCCATGCGCGCCGCCACTAACGCGTAGGTCTCATTCGAAAGCGGGGCTGAGCCGCTTAACAAGGTGAGCAGTTCGTTGTACGCATCAATCGTGCCCGCTGAAGCATACGGAACATCGCCCAGGTCTTCTTCGGAGACGATGTAGTCGTAATCTGTCTCTTGACCACCGAGATAAGCCTGTAACATTTTCTCATCTAGGCGTTCGGTCACGATATAAAGGCCCCAATAGACGCCATTGATATACAAGTGGGCATAGGTGCCGCGTGCCGTCAACCCGCCCATCTGGATCCAGGTGCGGCGCGACCATTCATCGTTGGCATAGTCTGCCTCGCGCCGTTGGTCACGGTCGTGATAGCTCCAGGTGCGATTGCCACCGTTGCGCAGTAAGATCTGGTCAAACTTGGCTACAGGATCACCAAAGTCGAAGAGGGCAAAGTCAAGTTTGCCGACACCATATTTTTTCTTGAACGAAATGCGGAACGTGTGTTTGGGTGTATTCTTGGGACGGCGGCTGGCCTGACCATGCATGCGTGCGCCAGCCACTTCACCAAAACCAACGGTGCCGTCTGGGTTGATCCATTCAATCGAGACGGGGCGCTCCCAACCATTATTCAATGGATCTGGATCTGAACCAAGGTCGCCATCTTTCTGGTTGGGATTGTAATAGATACCAGAAGCGGGATCCCACAGATTGGGCAGATCCGTGACCAACGAAACGGTAGGGATCGAAAGCAGTGCACCTTCGATCTTGTTGGTGTAGTTGGCGTGGTTGACAATTACCGGATCCATCTCATAGTCGGCCGGATAGGGGCCGTAAGCGTCCGGTTTGGCAAAATTATTGCCACTTGGCCAGCCAGCAGATGGCGGCGTATTGGGTTGATTGCGCACCGTATTAACAAAGATATAGGTGTGCGTCGCGACAGGTGAGGTATCACTGGCCGTGTAGACAAGGGCGCGTACGGCGGTGGTCGCCGTGATGTCGATCGGTGCGCTATAGACCGTACCAAAGGTCTTGTTGGGCGTTGTCCCATCCGTGGTGTAGCGAATGGTGCCGCCAGCGACTGTGGTGCTGAGCGCCAACTGGAAGGGCAATCCATCGGTAATAAGGCTGCGTTGCTTACTAAAGGTGGGGGGGAACAGGATGACGGCGGCGGTTTCGGCTTGCGCCACGCCAGGCGGCAATACCATAGAAAGGATTACGAGCATTAGCAAGCTCGCGGTGCCTACCCGTTGCATGAAGGCACGGTAGGGTAAGCGTAGTTTGTGTCT
>DAOTTR010000134.1:0-6713 GCA_034437715.1 Caldilineaceae bacterium | reverse complement strand
GCATGTAGCTTGCCATTTTTGCTTCAAATCATCAATGCAACATAATCGAAACACACGCTGGTCAGTTCAAAAAATCGATGATTACGCGCAGTATTTCAAGGTCACAACTTGGGTTACTACGACAACGTTAAATTTCATCACGTGCTGCTGAATGAATTCAGAGCCTGGGATAGAAAACGTGTTTAAACACGTTTCCCGTCGCAGGTGTTGAATTCATTCAACACCAATTTAACGTTGTCGTACTACTTATCCAAAACTCACGTATCCAAGATAACAGTTATGCCAATGGAATAGACAGTTCCACAATCGTCCCTGCGCCGTCAGTCCGATTGCGCAGGCGACAGCTACCGCCTACTTCCCAAATCAAGGCAGCCACCATCGTCAACCCGAGGCCCATGCCAGGCACTTCCCCTGTGAAATATTTTTCGGCTTGATAATAGGGCAACCAGACTTTGTCAATCTGTTCGGGGGTGAGCAGCACACCATTATCCATGATCCGTAACAACGCCTGGGTGGGCGAAACCGGGGCAAGCTCCACCGCAATCGCAGGTGACTGGTCTGGATGAAATTTCTTGGCATTTTCCAACAACTCCCACAGAATACACTCGACAGCGCGGGTTGACAAAAGCATCTGTTGCTCGCCCGTAAAGTGATTGTATACGGCAACGTATTGCAGTTCAAGGCCGAAGCTAATTTGCCTGATCAGCGTTTCCAACTCACTGGCCTGGAAAGCGTCGCCAGAGTGGGCGCTAACGGGCATACGCAGATATTGAAGGATATCACTGATGGTATGATTTAGGCGATAAATGCCAGAGGAGATTAATTTGCCGATTTCTTGAATTTGCTCGGCGGACAAGTTCTCCATCATCTCTGGCATTAAGAGTTGCAAGCCACCAGAAATGGCGTGAAGCGGCGTATTTAATTTGTGCATGACCATCAGATGAAAGGTCCAGATATCGCGCTGGGTGCTCATCTGTGCGGTCACATTGCGCAAATGGAGCAGACGTTGCAAATGATCGCCTTCCATCTGATTGAGCAACGTCACTTCCAGCCATAGCGACTGTGCATTCGGTGTTTCTGGCCGGATCAGATAGATGGGCAAATTGGAGGAGACACTGTCTTGTTCCAGCAAACGCTTCCAGGCATGTATCGGTTCGCAACGAAAAAGTTGTTCAACATGGGCCAAAAAATCATCTTTAGTTGGCAGCAACACTTGGGACGGCAACCCTAATAGCCAGCGGGCGCGCTCATTGGCATAGAGCATTTCGCTTTTGGGGCCCAGCAAAATATAGCCATCCTCGGCTTGCTCGACCACCCATTCAAAGCGCGCCCGTTCATCGAGCAAACGCCGATAACGATTCAGCCGCGTAATTGTGCGTACACGCGCCCGCAACTCGGCGTGATCAAAGGGCTTGGTCACAAAATCATCCGCCCCCGCTTCGATGCCCTGCAAGCGCGACTGACGATCATCCAGCGCAGTGACGAGAATAATCGGAATCTCGGCCAAACGGGGATTGGCGCGTAAGCGACGGCAAACTTCAAAACCGTCCATCCCCGGCATCATAACATCCAACAGGATCAGATCCGGGCTATACGCTTCGGCTTTTCCCAGCGCTTCTGGACCACTCGAAGCGAAGAGCAGTTGATAGGCAGGCGATTGCAACAGCGCATCAAGAATTTCGCGTCCGGTTTCTGTGTCATCGACAATGAGAATGATGCTTTTTACTTGCAAATGTATCCTCCAATGTCATCATGGATATGGTTGTATACTGAGCAGCGCCATAAAGCACCTTTTTACACGCGTAAAAATGTACTTATATGCTGCTGCGGAGTATATGTAGTTTACCGAACGTAGCGGTAAGCTGGCGAATCATGGGCGTATTTGTCGATAAAATCCTGAAAAGTCAGGGCAGTACACTTGCGATTCGTCCGGCACATCGATACATGTACAGATTATAACACTCTATATGTTTGTCACTAGCCAGTATGCCTATCTTCTGCTACACTATACAGGCCTAATCTTTTACAGTTTGCTTACAATTTTTATTTTTAATGGGATGTCGAGCAGTGAGCCACAGCTTTTGGAAGTCGCTAGGGATGTTGCAGCAGTACACGAGAGTAACCATCCGAAGCGTTGTAGCGATTGGGTTGATTGGGTTGAGCATCGCGGCTTGTGGATCAGAAACGCCTACGCCATTGCCGCCCACACCCACACCGACGATAACGAGCGCCACAGCCGTGGTAAGCATCCTACCAACACCCACCGTAGTTGCCGCGGTGCAGCCAGCGGCCCCTACCAACGCCTCGGCCACCATCTCGGCCACCATCTCGGCCACCAATATTCCACAGTACACCTATGAAATTGTGAATGTGTTCCCCCATGATCCAGCGGCTTTTACACAGGGGTTGCTCTTTGACGAAGGTATTTTATATGAAGGCACTGGCCTTTATGGCCGGTCTACCTTGCGGCGCGTTGTGCTTGAAAGTGGTGAAGTAGAGCAGATGACAGCGCTTCCAGCATCATTTTTTGGGGAAGGCATTACCATTGTCGGCGAACGCATCTATCAATTGACCTGGCGCGAGCAAACTGGTTTTGTTTATAACAAAGAAACGTTTGAAGTGCAACAACAATTCGCCTACGCAACCGAAGGCTGGGGCCTTACCTTTGATGGCGCACGCCTGATCATGAGCGATGGTTCAGCCCGGCTCCGCTTCTGGGATCCAGAGACACTGGCCGAGATTGGCACCGTCGATGTCTATGATGCGACAGGCCCGATTGCGCGGCTCAATGAGCTTGAATATATTGATGGGGAAGTTTTCGCCAATATTTGGCAGACCGACAGGATCGCGCGCATTGACCCAACGACAGGCCAAGTTGTGGGTTGGATTGATCTAAGTGGCTTGCTTGCTCCAGAAGATCGTACGATATCGACGGATGTACTCAACGGCATTGCTTATTTGCCAGAGGGTAACCGTCTTTTTGTCACCGGGAAACTATGGCCCAAATTATTTGAGATCCGTCTGATTCCCAAAGAGTAGGCGCATGGGGAAAAGTAAAGTGGCGCAACAGGATCTTCAATAAAGCGCGCAGGCTAGCAACATCTATGCCCCAATTTACGCAAAAGCTTTTCAGCGTTATTCTAAGAGAAAAATTCCCGACCACCAAGCGGGACTACTATATCCTGCAATATCTAACCCTGGTCATTGTGGCAATGGGGGCGGTTCTCCTTGCTATCGCAATCCTGGTGCTCATTCCGTTGCAGCAGAATCGGCTCGCGTTTGTAACGATTGGGATCGGCTTACTCTACCTCTTCAACCTCTCCTTGCTACGGCGCACCCATTCCTTAAAATTAACCGGCTTTGTGTTTGTGATCGAACAGTGCCTATTTTTTATTTTCCTTAGCTATTTGCATGGCGGCAATGATCCAATTTTCTATGTTTGGTATCCCCTGGCGCTGCTCACCGCCGCCTTTGTCCTGGGAGAGGGCTGGAGCATTATTTTTGCGCTGGTGCTGGGCGCAAACTTTTGGGTGGTGGAATATCTGGACCGCACCCATTATCCCTTTCCAGTCGCGCCGCTGCTGACCGATAAATTGCAAACGATCAGTTTCTTGTTCTCGTTTCCATGCGCGCTTATTGCGATTGGCTTGCTCTGTTGGTGTTTTGCAACCGTACACCGCCAAGCCGAGATTCAATCGCGCCAGGCTGAACAGCGATTGCGCCTCTTTCTCGCCAATATGAGCCATGAAATTCGCACCCCCATGAATGGCGTCATCGGCATGAGCAATCTGTTGCTGGATACGGAACTCAACGAGGAGCAACGCGATTTCGTAGACACGATCCGCGGCAGCAGCGAGTCCCTGCTCACCATTGTCAATGAAATTCTGGACTTTTCCAAGATCGAATCTGGCAATATGACGCTGGATGCACAACCCTTCGATTTGCGCCGCTCGATTGAGGGTGCGCTTGATCTGCTTGCACCCCAAGCCGCACAAAAAGGCTTGGAATTGATCTATCTGGTGGAAGACAATGTTCCCACGCAGATCACGGGGGACGCTATGCGACTGCGCCAAATTCTCGTGAATCTATTGTCGAACGCCATCAAATTTACGGAACAGGGCGAGGTCTTTGTCCATGTTGGTGCGCGCAGCGATCAAAAGCAGCAGTATGAAATTCACTTCCGCGTACGCGACACAGGCATCGGCATTCCAAGCAACCAGATCGCGCAACTTTTCCGCTCCTATACCCAACTCAACCAGCCAGTCGCCCGCCGCGTTGGTGGCACAGGGCTAGGTCTGGTCATCAGCCAGCAGCTAACACAGATGATGGGCGGTGAATTGTGGGTGGATAGCAAAGAAGGGGTTGGCTCCACTTTTCATTTTACCATTCACATTCAAGCGGCGGCAGACGCGCCAGCCCATCTGCCTACTATACATCCGGCATTGGTTGGCCAGCGCGTCTTGATTATCGATGATAATATTACCAGTCGCCATACGCTCAGACGCCATCTACTCAATTGGGATATGGTGCCCGTCGAAGCCAATAACCAGGCGGGAGCTTTGGCCCAGCTTGCGCCTGGGCGTGAGTTGGATATTGTTTTGGTGGATACCACGTTGCCCGAAATGGCAGAGTTTGCCTTAGTCCAGGAAATACGCAAGCTGCCCCACATGCGCGCCGTGCCAATCGTACTTTTAGCCCCCGTCACCAAAGCGAATCTACCCCAACAGAGTCGTGTGTTGGGGCTCATCAGCATTTTGTACAAACCCGTAAAGCCAGCCGAGCTGCATGATACCTTGATCAGGCAACTGGATAGTTCCTTAGCAACCGCGGCACCGGTCGCGCTGCCTTCAAGCCCTCAAACGGGCAGCGCGATTACCCATATTCATCACCGACGGCTGCTGAATATTTTGTTGGTGGAGGATAATGCGATCAATCAAAAGGTTGCGTTGCGCATGTTAGACCGACTGGGTTATCATGCCGATGTGGTCGGCAATGGGACAGACGCGATCCGCGCCGTGCGCCGTCAACACTATGATGTGATCTTGATGGATGTCCACATGCCCGGCATCAGTGGCGTGGAAACCACCACCCAGATTTTGAATGATGAATTGCTAGAATATCGTCCCTACATTGTTGCCCTGACCGCGGCGGCCTTGCGCGAAGATGAAGACCGGTGTCGGAGTGCCGGCATGGAGGACTTTTTAACCAAGCCGATCCGCACCAGTGATATCTTGAGCATTTTAGAACGCTATCGCCTACGCAGTGAGCAGGAGCCGCGCCGCAAGCGCAAGCGCATATCACCACACATACCGTAGAAATACAGTAGCAATCGCCCGCTGATGCGGGATACAGCCAGAAAACTAGAGGAAATTTATGCGCATTTTAGTGATCGGTAATGGCGGTCGTGAGCATGTCATTGCCTGGAAATTAAGTCAATCAATCCAGGTTCAAGCCATTTTTGTGGCACCGGGCAATGGCGGCACCGGCGCGACTGCCAAAACACAAAACGTCGCGATTGAGATGGCAGACCTTGCCGGGTTGCGCGATTTTGCCTTACAGAATGCGATTGACCTCACGATTGTTGGCCCAGAAGCACCACTGGTCGAGGGCGTTGTGGATCTCTTTGAAGCAGCCGGCTTGACCATCTTTGGCCCCAGCCGTGCCGCCGCCCAACTGGAAGGCTCCAAGGTCTTTGCCAAAGCCTTTATGGGGCGACATGGCATTCCCACCGCTCGATCCGTAAGCTTTACCGACTTTGATGAAGCCATGCGCTATCTGCGCGGCCAAGATGATCCGCCCGTTGTCAAGGCGAGTGGTCTGGCCGCGGGCAAAGGGGTGCTCTTGCCCAAAAGCATTGAAGAGACGGCGTCGATTATCAAAGCAATGTTGCTGGATGGCCGCTTTGGCGCAGCCGGCGAAGAAATTTTGTTGGAAGAAAAACTAGAAGGCGAAGAACTTTCGGTGCTGGCCTTTTGCGACGGCAAGCAGGTGCGCCTAATGCCCGCCGCCCAAGATCACAAACGCCTGCAGGATCGTGACCGCGGCCCCAATACGGGGGGCATGGGCGCTTTTGCCCCCTCGCCGCTGGCCACACCGGCGTTGCTGCAACAAGTTACCAACGAAGTCTTACTGCCCACCTTAAAAGGCATGGCCGCCGAGGGCATGCCCTACAAGGGGATCTTGTATGCCGGGCTAATGTTGACGCCCAACGGCCTCAAAGTGTTGGAATTTAACTGCCGTTTTGGCGATCCAGAAACCCAAGTGATCCTACCCTTGCTCACCAGTGACCTGATTGAATTGCTCCACGCTTGCATGAACGGCACCCTGCACAAAGTGAAGCCCACCTGGTCGAACGAGGCCGCAGTGACGGTGGTCATGGCCGCGCGTGGCTATCCCGAAGAGCCGGAAACCGGCATCGAGATTACCGGTATCCCGGCTGCCGAAGCGGCGGGGGTTCACGTTTTTCATGCGGGCACCAAATATGTAGAAAAACGCTTGGTAAGTTCAGGTGGACGAGTATTGGCCGTGACCGCACTCGGCAAGAATTTGGCACTGGCGAGCAGGCAAGCCTATGGCAGCATTCGCTACATCCACTTTAACGGCTCCCAATATCGCCGCGACATTGGCCAGCGCTATCGCTGAGCGACGGCTGATTGATATTGACAGGCAACGCAGGTTAGCCAATAGGCCAATCGATAGATAGAGGATTTCCA
>DAOTTR010000133.1:0-1879 GCA_034437715.1 Caldilineaceae bacterium | reverse complement strand
ATGAACACATTCAAACTAACCGATGCCCAACTCAACTTCTTCAACACGTTTGGGTACCTCGGCTTTCCCGGCCTGTTGGCCGACCGCAGCGCCGAGATCGAGCGTGAATTCGAGGCGCTTTGGCAAGCACATGGCGGCGGGCATAATGGCAAAACGCACGATGGTACAGCGCGCTCGTGTATTGTCCCCTTTATCGATCAGAATGTAGCGCTTTCCTCGCTGTTGGATGACCCGCGCATTACGGGTATTGCCAGCAGCTTGCTGGGCGAAGATTTTAACTACATGGGCAGCGATGGCAACTATTATGTGGGCGATACGAATTGGCATTCAGATGGTCAGCATAAAGAGGGCCTGCACATCAAGTTGGCCTTTTACCTGGATCCGGTGACGCGCGCCACCGGCGCGCTGCGGGTGATACCAGGCAGCCACCTGATGGGCGACCGCTATGCCGACAAATTGCAAGCCGAGATCCGCAAAAGCGCCGAACTCTGGGGCATCGAAGGGCGTGATGTGCCCGCCATTGCCCTGGAGACGCAGCCGGGCGATCTGGTCTGTTTTAACCACAACACAAAACATGCCGCCTTTGGCGGCAGCAAACGCCGGCGCATGTTTACGATCAATTTGTGCCAACGCTATCCAGAAGCGCGCGTGGAAGATCTGCGCAAATATATCAGCGGCGTCGCGCGCTTCTGGGTTGATCGCGGCTACGGCCAGCAGATGCTCAACACCGCCAGTCCAGAGCGCATGCGCCATCTAGAGCAAGTGATGGCCAATGACGGGCATATAGCCGAGTTAGCGCGTGAGGCGCGCGAAAAGATGACCGAGCCATCGCGCGGGTAAGGCTATTCTTCAGGAAGATAAAAGAAAACCTGATCAGGCGCAACCGGATCAGATGCAGACAAGTCTCCTTCCGGGAAGGCGAACTTTCGACGATCTTGTCAGCGAATTCACCTTCCCGGAAGGGGTTTACAAAGTAGCGCGCTGGTCAACTTAGATGCAAGCGCCGTTGACCAGCAGGAATCGCTATGCCGTGGCGCGATCAATCAGATTTGTCGAGAGGCAGGTTACACTGCACCTGTTATTTGTACACCAGCAGAGTTAGGGGGCAAAAATGTGGGTTGATCCGATTGTAGAAGAAACTCGTTCAATTCGAGATAGCATTGCATCACGTTTTGATTATGATATTTTGGCATTAGGTGCATATTTTAAGGCACAAAAGGCAACGACCATTTCCTCAGCACTGATCAAAGTGCGTTCGCGCAAGTCTCGGTTAAAAAAGAAGCTCACTGAAACGTCGACGGAACACAAAGCATTCATGGATGATTGCTGAAATACGACTATATTTATGGAACATGAAATCTATACAGTAATCGACTTTGCGATAGTCGCGCCTTACACGCTGCACGTCCAATTTGACGACGAAAGCGTACAAGTGATCAACTTTTGGCCCATGCTACGTGGTGAGTTATACAGTCCCTTGCGTGATGTAGCCGTTTTTAATCAAGTGCGCCTCGATCCTGAAGCGGGAAATCTCGTCTGGCCGAATGAGGCCGACTTTGATCCAGCCACTCTCCACGATTGGTCTACAGTCGGGGCGGCGATGATAAAAATGGCGCAATCCTGGCCGGAACCATCTTCCCATCTCGATTTGCAAGAACGCGCGGTTGCTACCTAAAGAACTAGGCTTGTCGCTTTTGTGGACTGTCCCGTATAGAGTGGTGAACTGTGACCATTTCCCACTCTATACCCTTCAAATCGGCGTGCCCCAGGCAAAGTCCGGAAAAAGCTCCGGGTCGCCGCTGGATTGGATCACCATCATCTTTTCGCATTTGCCGGTCGCCTCTTCGCTGTAGGCGCCCGTTTCGATGCAGACCACCAT
>DAOTTR010000132.1:0-9673 GCA_034437715.1 Caldilineaceae bacterium | reverse complement strand
TACCTATACTCGGCGTATCCGTGACGTACCTAGACGTAAAACTAAACTCAATTCGGCTCTTAACTTCCCTAAACGCCGTCGAAAACACTGCTTCTAATCCTTACCTTAATGGCAGTGGGCCTTGACCCCCGCCCAGATCGGACAGAGTTGGCTCAACTATATCATCGAGGGGCGCACGATTCTCTGATGGGGTGGCCTGGGCAACTCGACCGAACACACGGCCTTTTTGCGTTTGAAAGAGGGCATTTGCGCGCCGCAAAGTGGCTTGATGGCACGCAATGGCAAGGTGGTGGCCGAGCAGATTGGGTCGCAAATCTTTATCGACGGCTGGGCCATGATCGCGCCGGGCGATCCCGAACTGGCCGTCGATCTGGCGCGGCGCGCGGCCAGTGTCAGCCATGATGGCGAAGCGATCTATGGCGCGCAAGTGGTGGCCGCCATGGAAGCGCAAGCTTTCGTCGAGGCAGATCTCAACAAGTTGCTCGATACGGCGGTGGGCTTGATCCCCAACAATTCGCTCATCTATCGCTTGATCGGGGAGATCCGCGAGTGGCACGCCAGGGAGCCAGATTGGCGCAAAACCCGCGCCCAGATCGCCGCCCACTATGGCTATGACAAATATGGGGGCAACTGTCACATGGTGCCCAACCATGCGCTGATCATCCATGCGCTGTTGCATGGCGAAGATGATTTTCAGCGGTCGTTGATGATCGTCAATACTTGTGGTTGGGATACCGATTGCAATGCTGGCAACGTGGGCTGCTTGTTGGGCATCAAAAATGGTTTGGCTACGCTGGCAACGGGCGCCGATTTCCGTGGGCCGATCGCCGATCGCCTCTACCTGCCCACAGCCGATGGTGGCCGCGCGATCAGTGGAGTAGAAGGTAGCTTCGGACAAACGGTCACTTGTGCAAGCGACCGTTTGTTTGTCTGCTGATTTCAACTGTTCTCAAAATCGGTTGACCGCCTTGCGGCTACCTCTCCTAAGAGCATTACGTTAGGCAAAAAAGGGGAAAAGACGCCCGATGTTCTCAGCCGTCAAGGGCGTGCCATACTCACAGGCCTCGAATGACTCGGCGTAGTGAATGCGTTGCCCGCGTTCCGCGCCATAAAGTTGTTTTAACCGTTCACGATAGAGATCGGCTTGGCGGCACAGACGTGGCTCAATATGCTGGCGTAACCAGGCGCGCCGTTCACTTTCGCCTGCCGGTACTTCTTCAAGGTAGCGCCCGTTGTAGGGCAGCCATTCATACATCTGCGACGTGTGACAGTGCAGCGCGTCGATCTTCTGCTCCACGGTCTCGTCGATGGCGATAACCACATCGGCCTGAAAGGGGTAGGGCTTCTGAAAGTGATCCCAGGTATGGACAATCACCGGCATAGTACGCAAGTGCAGCACATGCGAGACGACATTGGGCACGGTGACCATATATGACGCGTCTTGCACCAATTGCGACGCATAGCGATGATCGGGGTGATAGTCGTTGGGGCGGTGGACCATGACCAGATCAGGTTGAAAGGCGCGGATGATCGCGATCACCTGCTGGCGATTTTCCAGCGTGGGCAGGAGCGCGCCATCATGAATGTCGAGCGTGATATAGTCAACGCCCAAGGCTCTGCCCGCGGCTGCGGCCTCGGCCCGCCGTCGCCAAGCCAGGGGCGCGCCCCCCTCTTCATGATGACCAGCATCGCCATTGGTCAAGCTGACCATTTTAACCTGATGCCCTTGGCGCGCGTACAAAGCGGCCACGCCCCCCACCGAATAATCTGGATCGTCGGGATGGGCACCAAAGATGAGAACGTTGAGTTGATTTGTCATAGTCATATCAATCCAGATTCGTATGCGTAAAGTCAGTTTTATTCGGTATACACATCGGCAAAGTCGCAATAGGTCAAAATGCGCGTTCGGGCCGCCAAAATATGATCCGTCATGGTGGCCTGCGCCAGCGCTACATCAGTTTGTTTGAGGACATCAATCAGCCTATCGTGCGCGTCGATATGCGTGTCCACCTCGGAAGCGGGCAACACACCCGCGGCTTCATAGAGAAAGCGATTGATGCGCGAGCGCAGCCCCGAGATCATTTCGAGCAGCAAGCTATGATCGGCAATCGCCCAGAGCGTACTGTGAAAATGGTAGTCGCCTTCATGCATCTGATGTACATCGTTCTGGCACGCCGCGTGGCGCATCCGTCCGACTGTGGCGCGCAGATCCGCTTCATGCGTCGGTGACCAAACGATCATCACCCGTTCTACCACAAAGCGTTCTAGCACCACACGCAGCGAACAGATTTCCTCGATCTCCTTGCGCGTAGGTGCGTAGACAAAGGTGCCACGATGGGGTGATTTTTCGACCAGGCCCTCTTCCACCAATCGGCTAATCGCTTCGCGCACCGGAATGCGACTCATGCCCAGGTGTTCCGCCAAATCGCGCTCGACCAGACGCGTGCCCGGTCGCAACCCGCCATTGCGAATCGCATCGCGCAGCCGATCGGCGGCTTCGTCACAAAGTGTGCGTTGTTCAACTCGTTTGATTCCAGATAGATCCATGCATCTATTCCAACTAAAGTAGCGGGGTTACGCGTTTTCGTAATTGATGAAAATCGATCCCAATTCAGCCGGGTAGCCCAAGGGTAAATAGTAGAGATTATACCGATTTGTTCTTTGGGCGACAAAACAGGGTCTGGTGGTTTTTGTAGGTGCGGTTTGTAAGCGCACAAAGCTGGTTCGACCCTGATTGTGCGGTTTGTAACCGCACCTACAAATGCACAAAATTAAATCGGCATAAGGTCTAGTACAGAGCGGCGTAAATGAACCAATCGGTACGAAGCAGGTTTTCGTAGGTCACGTTTGCAACGTGACAATCTGCTAAGACCGCAACACCGACTAAGCAAAGCCTTGTGCCACTTTTGCTGAACGCTCCTATTGTATGCAAGATCAACGCAACCGTCAATATGTAGAAAAGCTCCTCCACTTGACAAAGCAACCTTTTGGCGTTACTCTCTGTTGCAGTTCATGATACACGCTGCGTTCCCCAAGGATTACAGGGTGATTAGGAGCCTTTGCCATTTCACAGCCCGCTGCTGATAAGTCCAAGCAAGATGAAATCTATAAGAGGGCGCACTGTAAATGTCAACAGAAGCTCAACGGTGATTAAACAGATGTAATTGGTGAAAAGATAACGGAAAAGACTATGCAGCATTGGAGCGACTTTCACGGGCCGAATGCCGGCTACATTCTGGAACTATACGAGCGTTACCAGCGCGACCCGACGACGGTTGACCCAGCCACGCGCACCTTTTTCCAGGGGTGGACGCCACCGGAATCGCTCGCATTGGCCACCAATGGCGCGACAGATGCCGCGTCCACTACGTCACCCACCACTGGGCTAGGCGGCGCGGATATGCTGACAATTGTCGGTGTTGCCAATCTGGCTCAATCGATCCGCGAATATGGTCATCTGGCGGCGCAACTCGATCCGTTGGGCGGCACCCCGCCCGGTGAACCGTCCCTGGCGCTAGATTATCACGGCTTGACGGAAAGCGATCTGCACTGCTTACCCGCGAGCCTGGTGGGTGGGCCCGTGGCCGAAAGGACGAGTACCGCTTGGGAAGCGATTGCCGAATTGCGCCGCCTCTATTCCGGCTTGCGCGCCGGTTATGACTTTGATCATCTGCGCATTCTGGCCGTGCGCGCTTGGCTGCGCAATGCTGTTGAGTCCGATACGTATGGCCCAGCCGCTGTGCCCATTGATGAAATTCGGCTGCTGGAACGGCTGACCCAAGTCGAAGCCTTTGAACATTTTATCCAAGCCAATTTTCCCGGCAAGACGCGCTTTTCGATTGAAGGCTTGGATATGCTCGTCCCTATGTTGGATGAAGTGATTGCCAACGCAGTAACAGCTGGTATCTATGAAGTGTTGATCGGCATGGCGCACCGGGGCCGCCTGAATGTACTAACCCACACGCTGGAAAAACCCTACCGCGAAATGCTGCTAGAGTTCAAGGATCCGGTTAACAGCGCTTCCCAAACGCGGCTCAGTCAGTTGGGTTGGACGGGCGATGTCAAGTATCATGCCGGGGCCGAACGCGAGGTGCCGGGCGCACAAGCGATTTCGCTCACGGTGAGCATGGCCCCCAATCCCAGCCATTTGGAACATGTCAATCCGGTGGTGGAAGGCATGTCACGCGCCGCAGGTTCCTTTGTCGATCAACCAGGGCCGCCACGGCAAGAGCAGTTTCTCTCGCTGCCGATTCAAATTCATGGGGATGCCTCTTTTTCGGGCCAGGGCATTGTGGCCGAAACGCTCAACTTTACCCGCCTGGAAGGCTATAGCACCGGCGGCACCATCCATGTAATTGCCAACAATCAGGTCGGCTTCACGACGGATCCGCATGACGTGCGCAGCACCCTCTACGCCAGCGATTTGGCCAAGGGTTTCAAGATTCCGATTGTGCATGTCAACGCCGACGATCCCGTCGCCTGTTTGCGCGTCGCGCGCATGGCGATTGCCTATCGCAATCAGTTCAAGCGGGACTTTTTGATCGACTTGATTGGCTACCGGCGTTACGGGCACAACGAAGGCGATGAACCCCGTTTCACCCAGCCCAGGATGTATCAGGTCGTCGATAGCTTGCCGACCGTGCGCCAACAGTGGGCTGATCAACTGATTGCCCAGGGCAAAATAGACGCCGCCAATCCCGCAGCGCTTGTCGAGCAACGCATGGCCGAATTGCAACAGGCGCTAGAGAGTGTCGGGGCCGATGAAAGCGTGAAGTTGGAGATCAAGCCGCCGCCGCCGGGGGCCGCGCGCAAGGTGCATACGGCTGTGCCGGTTGAGACATTGCGTGAATTACATCGGGCGCTCTTCCAACTGCCCGACGGCTTCACTGTACACCCGCGGTTACAACGTGTGCGCCGGCGCGCCGAAAGCGCCCTCGAAACCACGGATGAGCCCACGATTGACTGGTCGATTGCCGAACAGTTGGCGATGGGCTCTGTTTTGGCCGAAGGCATCGCCATCCGCGTGACCGGCGAAGATGTGGAACGGGGCACCTTTAGCCACCGCCACGCCGTGCTCTATGACGCCGCGAATGGGACAACCTATACGCCGCTGCACCACATTCCCCAAGCCAAAGCGGCCTTTGAAATCTACAATAGCCCGCTGAGCGAGGCCGCTACGATTGGCTTTGAATATGGGTATAATATCGAGCGGCCGGACCGCTTGGTGATCTGGGAAGCGCAATATGGCGATTTCATCAACGTGGCGCAGGCCGTGATCGATGAATTTGTCGTTTCGGGTTTTGCCAAATGGGATCAGACACCGTCGCTGGTGCTGCTCTTGCCCCACGCCTATGAAGGCCAAGGCCCTGATCATTCTACGGGGCGGTTGGAACGCTTCTTGCAGATGGCCGCCGAGATCAATATGCGGATTGTCTATCCGACCACCGCTGCCCAATATTTTCATCTGCTGCGACGTCAGGCGCTCTTACTCGTCACCGATCCGCTGCCGCTGATTGTGATGTCGCCCAAAAGTTTATTGCGTCATCCGCTGGCTGGTTCGTCATTGCGTGAATTGGCCGAGGGCAAATGGCAGCCAGTGATCGAGGATCCGTTGGTGGTCAGCGGCGAACGCACGCGTGAAGCCGTCAAGCGGTTGATTCTGTGCAGCGGCAAAATTTATGTCGATTTGGTCAGTAGCGAGCAACGCAACGCAACGCCCCAAATTGCAATCGCGCGGGTGGAGCAACTCTATCCCTTCCCGGCCGATCAGTTGGTGCCCCTCTTTGCGGCGTATCCACAGCTTGAAGAGTTGGTCTGGGTGCAAGAGGAGCCACGCAACATGGGTGCCTGGTCGGCAGTCAAACCCCAACTCGAAGCGATTTCCCAGCGTCGGTGGCCGCTCCGCTATATTGGTCGGCCCCGCCGTGCCAATCCCGCAGAAGGTTCCGCCGCGTGGCACAAGGTGAATCAGGCAGAAATTATTGAAAAAGCGTTTTTGATGGAATGATGGATTACGCGGGTAAGTCAGGGACTAAAGTCAACCCCACCCGCGCCCAGTGAGCTCCCGCTCCCCTGATAAGGGAGGGCACCATTATCTCTTTGGCAAGTAGCGCCCAGTTAGATTTACCAAACAATTTTGTTTACGCGACAAAGTCATTATATATACTGAGCAAGGCCATAGATGATAACGATTTCTACCATTTTTCTCTAGGGTCGTAGTTATCATTTATGCCCTTCACGAGTATATATAGCGCGTAGGTGATTCGATAGATGTGCGGCCAAGTCACGCAACACGCATCAGAATGAAGGACACAATTCATGGCAACCAATATTACCGTCCCAACCTTGGGAGAATCTGTGGTAGAGGCGACGATCGCCCGTTGGCTGAAAAAAGAAGGGGATGCTGTCAAAGCCGGTGAAGGCGTTGTCGAATTAGAGACAGACAAGATCGATCTCGAAGTGCCGGCGGACAAGGCGGGCATCCTCAGCAAGATTGCGCGGCAAGCAGGCGAAGACGTGAAGATCGGCGATGTATTGGGCATTATCGACGAAGGCACAAGCGCCACGGTGGCGAATGGTGAAGCAAAAGCGAGCGCAACGCCACCCGCTGAAGCCATACCGGCAAAGGAGGCCGCGCTAGCCAAAGAAGCCGCCCCTGCCGCCCCTGCCCCAGAAGAGCGGGCGACCCCCGTCGCCAAACGGGTGGCGGCTGATCAAGGCGTCGATCTGGGCGCAGTCAGTGGGGCTGGCCCCGGCGGGCGCGTGACCAAGCAAGATGTCGAAAACTTTGTGCGCACCCAACAACAGCCAGCCCAGCCCAGCGCGCCCGCGGCGTCGGCAACGGCTAGCCCCGTTGCGTCACAACCGGCGGCTGATGCGCGTGGCGAAACGCGCCAGCGCATGAGTCGCCGTCGCCGCACCATTGCCGAGCGCTTGGTACAGGCCCAGCAGACCGCCGCCATGCTCACCACCTTTAACGAGATCGACATGAGCGCGGTGATGGAATTGCGCAAGCGGCGCAACGAGCAATTTGAGAAGCGCAACGGTATCAAGGTCGGCTTTATGTCCTTCTTTACCAAGGCCGCCATCGGTGCGCTCAAAGCGTTTCCCCCGCTCAATGCCGAAATTCAAGGCGACGAGATTGTGCTCAAGCACTATTACGATATTGGCATTGCCGTGGGCGCCGAGGAAGGGTTGGTGGTGCCCGTCTTGCGCAACGCCGACCGCCTCTCCTTTGCCGAGATCGAGCGTGCGATCAAGGCGTTTGCGCAGAAGGTGCAGAAGAACACGCTGACGATTGATGACTTGCGCGGCGGCACCTTTACCATCACCAATGGCGGCGTCTTTGGCTCGCTGCTCAGCACGCCGATCCTGAACCCACCCCAGGTCGCCATCTTGGGTATGCACAAGATCGAAGAACGCCCGATTGCGCTCAACGGCCAAGTGGTGATCCGCCCGATGATGTACGTTGCGCTCAGCTATGATCATCGCATTGTCGATGGGCGCGAGGCGGTACAGTTTTTGGTCAAAATGAAGGAATTGCTCGAGGATCCAGAGGTGTTGTTGCTGGAGGGGTAAGGTATAATTGTTAATTTCTACTTAGCAATTGATTATTGATTATTAGAACGGTCAACAACCACTAATCAATTGCTAACGGCTAATGGTCAATTGCTTTGTTTCCAACCGTAGCTTGGTTGCCAACCCAAGACATCCTTGGCCCGTTGATTCGAGACCAAGGCGCGTGATGGCTCGCGTTCGTACTCGTCGCCGCCGACCCATGGCACATCGGGGTGGACCTGTTGTGCCAACGCATGGCTGGGATGGTCAGAGTTGATATCATCGGCACAGAGCAACAGCGTGACATGGCCGGGATCAGGACAAGTTAACCCCAGCACCGCGGCGGTGGCGACATCGCGCACATCACAGAAGGCCCCATATTCCCACGCTGGACTCCATTCGCGCGCTGGATCTTCTTGCCGCCAGCCACGCACCCGTTCTGCGGTATCGGGCATCCAAACCGCGGGCGGGCGCAGACAGATGGTAGCAATGCCGGTGCGTTGTGTAAAGTAAAAGCACATCTCCTCGGCCAGCCGTTTGGAAAGACCATAGGGACTCATGGGCTGCGGCGGATAATTATCATCAACTGGCAGGTAATCGGGCTTGCGCAGCCCCATAAAAATGCCCAGGGCATTGACGCTGCTAAAATAGATCACCCGCTGCATCTTTTCGGCCTCGGCGGCTTGCAATACATGCCAGGTGCCCATGGTACTGACCTTCATCGTCTCATCGGGGTCGTCATTTTTGCCACCCAACAGCGAAGCCAGGTGGATCGCCGCGTCACAGCTTTGGGCCGCGGCGCGCACGGCTTGACCATCCAACATATCTTGTCCATCAGCCCGATCAAAACCGATGACGGTGTGGCCTTGGGCCACGAGTTGTGTTTCAATCACCGAGCCAATGCGGCCACGATTGCCTGTCACAAAGACTTTCATCAAAAATTCCTCTTCTTGTGATTCTGCTACCCTTGATCGCGGCCGGCGACTTCGCGCACGACATAGATCGGTTTATTCTGGCTTTCATGGTAGGTGCGAATCGTCATCTCGCCCAGCAGCCCCATCGTGATCAACTGCACGCCAATCACAGCCAAGAGGACAGCCAACAGTAACATAGGGCGTCCGCCAATATTGGCCCCCATAAAAATTTTGATGAAGGTGAGATAGAAACCGATCAAGATGCCGCCGCTGGCCGAGAGCAATCCCATGCCCCCAAAAACATGAATGGGCCGTGTGGAATAGCTGCCCAAGAACCAGACCAAGATCAGATCGAGCATAACGCGAATAGTGCGGCTAATGCCATATTTGGAACGGCCAAATTGGCGCGCCCGATGATTCACTGGCACCTCGGCCACGCTGCCGCCCACTTGGCTGGCAAGGGCGGGAATAAAGCGATGCAACTCGCCATACAGATTGACATGCTGTAACACATCGCGCCGGTAGGCTTTGAGCGAACAGCCATAGTCATGCAACTGGACATCGGTGACATTAGAGATCAGCCGATTGGCGATCAGCGAGGGCAGCTTGCGGTCGATAAAGCGATCCTGGCGGTCGATGCGCCAGCCGCTGACAATATCGTACCCCTCATCAATTTTAGCCATGAGCTTGGGCACATCCGCCGGATCATTTTGCAGATCGGCGTCCATGGTGATCACCACTTCGCCACGTGCATAATCAAATCCGGCAGCGAAAGCCGCGGTCTGGCCAAAGTTGCGCCGTAAGCGAATAACCGTCAGATGCTTATCCTCGGCAGCCCATGCGCGCAAGAGTTGATAGCCGCCATCCTTGGAACCATCGTCAACAATAATCAATTCATAGGCATCCCCATAGTGGCCCAGGGCATCGGTCAGGGCCGTGCGTAGGTGGGGAATGCTCTCTTCTTCGTTGTAGAGCGGGATGACCACCGAGATACGAATAGGTTTTAACGCCACATCGTCTATATACTCTGTGGGTAGAGCAAGCAAGGTTGAAGTTTCCATGGCATCTTTCAAATTAGAATTTCGTTAGTGTCATTAGGTATTCGCCAAAGTGTGGGGGGTGAAAAGATAGGTTAAACTTCAGAGAAACCGAGAAAGGGGATCTCTGATGACAATCAAAGAACGAGAGGCGGAGATCGTCCG
>DAOTTR010000131.1:0-4299 GCA_034437715.1 Caldilineaceae bacterium | reverse complement strand
ATCTTTGTCGGCGCGACCCATCCGATCTTTTGTGGACAGGCCGTTGAGCATTTTGCCGTGGCCCCCATCGAAGCGGTCTTTGTCACCAATACGGTCGATTTCCCAGCCCATAAACGGCTCGACAAGATCACGGTGCTTTCGGTCGCGCCACTCTTCGCCGCCGCCATCGAGCGCATCCACACGGGCGAAAGCGTGGGCGCGCTGTTTTCGTAACGATAACCACTATGATGCACAGGAGTAAGGAGTACCCCATGGTCATTCCCTTTCCCAGCCAAGCCTGGGCCGAACAATTGCAACAAGCGCTGACCGAGAGCGCTGCCTATCAAAATGCTGCGCAGACTTGGGAAGGGGATCTGCTGTTGGTGATCGAGGATGCGGGTGCGTCGCGCCGAGGCCTTTATCTGGATGTGTGGCATGGCGTTTGTCGGGAAGCTACCTATCTGGCAGATTTACAGGATAAAAGCGCCGCCTATACGATCAGCGCCACGCTGGCAACCTGGCACAAAGTATTGTCTGGCGAGTTGGACCCCATGCCGGGAATGATGACCCGTCAATTGCGCGTGGAAGGCAATCTCGTCAAATTGATCCAATATATGCAGGCCGCGCATGAGCTTATCCGTTGCGCGACACAGATTGAAATCGCGGAATAGAGCGGTCATTGGTCATTAATGATTAGCGATTGATTATTGATTATTAGACAGGAAGAGAAGCCAATAATCAATAATCAATGGCTAACGGTTAACGACTAATGCTACTTCACCTTGCCGCGGCCCCATACTGGCCAGACAACTTCGACTTGTTCGCCGCGATAGCCGATCAACTCGTCGTGTAGATTCAGTGCCATTTCCTGGTGCAATGGAATCCAGGTCAGCCGCTCGCCGACTTTGAATTGATAGTTGGATTGACTCGTGTCGACGTGGCCATGCTCGATGGACATGCCCATGATCTTAAGCGACGGATGTTCGATACAGTGGCCGTAGGGCGTTGGTGGATAGCTACAAAAAGTCTTCATGCCGCCGTCGATGATCATGCGTCCTGGCGCGGGCACACTGACCACCGTACAAATAATGCGCAAGGGGCAACGCTCAGCGTTCAGATCATCGCTGGTGCGGATGCGCGTCAAGCCCTCCCACAGATACGAACCGGCGCGATGCTCGGTGCAGCCCAAGGCCTTGGTCACCGCTTCTGCACCTGTGCCGCCACCGCTGATCACGTTGATTGGTAACCCCGCCGCGTGAAAGCCAGCGACCGTTTCGTCCAGAAAGGGTTGGATCTCCTGGCGGCTGGGATAGGTCATCACGCCTTGCAGATCAATGCCGGGTAAATCTACAATCGCTTTGCCCAATGCCACGGCTGCCGCAGGGGATTGCACGCCACAACGCCGCGACCCCGTATCCATTTCGATCAACACGCCTACACTGCCGCCCATTTTTTTGGCACCGTCGGCAATGCCTTGGGCCGTGTGAAGCGAGTCAACGGCCACGCTGATCTTGGCGCGCCGCGCCAGCCGCAACAGGCGATCCACCTTAATTGCGCCGACAATGTTATAGGGCAATAGAATATCGGTTATGCCGCCCGCCACCATCACTTCGGCCTCGCCCACTTTTTGGCAGCAGATGCCCACAGCCCCACTCGCCAATTGCATGTGCGCAATTTCGGGAATCTTGTGCGACTTGGTGTGGGTGCGCAGCGGAATGCCCACGGCGCGACAACTGGCGGCGGTTTCGGCTAGATTGCGTTCGAGTGTTGGCAGATCGCAGACGACGGCAGGTGTATCCAAATCATGAATCAGCATGGCGCGCTCCTGAAAGAGTATGATGGGTGGCAGTTGGGTTGAAAACGCGTTGTGCGTTTGGCCTTGTGACGACCACCCGCGCGCGTTTACCCAGCGCAAAGTATAGTTGCGGATTGTGGCTTGTGTAAAGCGCGCAAAATCCGGCAATATAGCCGCCTAGATCGCCGCCAGCGCAGCAAAGAGCGCCTTGATATAACCGACCGAATAGCCCCAGCCAATCGATTTTTCGGGCGTGTCGCCAGGCAGCGCGGGGATGTGATCGGGATTGATGCAGCCCTGAAAGCCAACGCGTTTCAATTCGAGCAGAATCTTAAACATATTCAGATCACCATCGTCCAGCAAGGTTTCTTCAAACGCCCCGGCGGTCGCCAGGCTGCCGCGCACGTTGCGCATGTGTACCATGAAGATTTTGCCCTTGCGCCCATAGTTGTTGATCTCGTCGATGACCAACGCACTGCCGCCGGCCTCGGCCCGCGTGCCAATGCAGTAGACAAAGCCAACATTCGGGCTGGGAAAGGCATCGATCACACGGTGAAAGCCAATGCCACCAAAGGGCGTGTCCACATTGGGCGTGTCCGAGGGATGGACGGCCAGCTTGATGTTGTATTCTTCGGCAATCGGCACGAGTTTTTCAAAGGCGCGTTCAAATTGACCCCACCACTGGTCCAATTCAGCTTTGGTGGGTGTTGACACGGCTGCTGTGGTCAGCCCCAAGCTCTCGCCGCGCGATTGGTAGCCGCCGCGATGGCTGGAACGGTAGCGGGTCATCACTTGGGGAAAGGTGTCGCCTTCAAAGCGTTGGCGCGCAATAGGGATGCCTGCTTCGCCAAAGACGCGCAGTGCTTGGCACGCATTTTCCAACTCCCTTTCGCCGCCTGGTTGATTGGTCATAAAGGCGGGGGTAAAGTTGGGCAACGTCACGCGGTTGATGTCAATGCCAAAGCCGCGCAGGCGACGGCGCAGCACTTTCACACCAGCCAGATCGGGATAGCCCTGCTCGGCCACCCCAGGCATTTCTCGGTCACCGCCAAAATCCAGACAATCGGCACCCAACGCCACCATCTGGCGCAGATAGGTGTCGGTCAAAGCTACATTATGCGTAAAAACCGCAACGCGCATCATCAACAATCGCTCCTCTCGTCAATTGGGTTTATGCTGGCTCGTATGGGGAAAGGCAGATGGGGTTATCTTATCATAGGCCGCCAGCGCAAGCAACGCCGCGATTTTTGATGGGGAGAGACGATGGGACTGAATAGATGTATAGGAGACCGTTAGGCTCTACGAGACCCTAACGGTCTGAACGTCTGTACCCTTGCTGGTTATGGCATGCAATTACAGCGTGTCGAGCATTTTGATATAGCGCGCCGCTGAATTAGTCACGGCTTGCTTGGCATCTTGCGCCACAATCGTATCCCACCACGCGCCGTAGATGCGATCAAATGCGTAGGGCTGCACGGCCTCCACTATGTGTTGTACCTTGGTCGCCGACAACGGGATCAAGTTGGGGTAGCTATACATAAAGCTCACCCAACGCCGGTCGGCGACCACTTGGATAATGTCGCCGGTCAACAGTGCGCCCTTCCCCCCCACGCCGGCTGGCCAATGGAGCATTTGCGCGCCGGTAAAGTGACCCCCGCCGCGGATCAAGGTCATGCCTGCCCACAGTGCTTTGGTTGCGCCCGCCCAAAATTCGATCCTGGGATCAGGGCGCATGACCCACGCCTGTTCGGCTTCGTGTAGATAGATGGGCGCGTCAAACACCTGGCTCCACTCGATCATGCTGCTGTAATAGTGCGGATGGGAAATGGCAATGGCGCGAATGCCACCCAGCGCTTGCACTTGCGCAATTGTTGCATCATCCAGCAGGCTAATGCAATCCCAGAGTAGGTTACCCTCTGGCGTTTGCACCAGCAGGGCACGTTGCCCAATCGCAAAACGCGGTTCGCTGCCGATGCCGGTTAGGTTGGCTTCATGGTCGCGCACACTGTTTTTGTGCGTCGTGCGCAAAGCGTCCAGTGTTGTCCACTGTTGCCCATTGGGACCAATGTATTGTCGTTCATCTTCGCAGATCGGGCAGCGATTGGGGGGCGCGCTGGCCGCGGGAAATTGCGTACCACAAGTGACACAAATGTATTTCGCCATGAGCAGTTCCTTATTTTGCTTCAGGTGCCGTGTGCATGGCCGGATCCTGTTTCCAGATTAGATACGAATAGATCACGGCGAAGGCCACTGTGCCCAGAATGCTGATCATCATCGTGTAAAAGGCCACGATGGGCCCCCACAAACAGGCAATCAGGATCAAAAAGCCAGCCACGACAAAGAGTTTGCCGGTGATGCGGTGGGTCTTATTCCAGGCCAGCTCGCTGCTGAGGGTCCACGGTGTGCCCCACTGCCATTAAGGTAAGGATTAGAAGCAGTGTTTTCGACGGCGTTTAGGGAAGTTAAGAGCCGAATTGAGTTTAGTTTTACGTCTAGGTACGTCACGGATACGCCGAGTATAGGTA
>DAOTTR010000130.1:0-3455 GCA_034437715.1 Caldilineaceae bacterium | reverse complement strand
CTCGCGCACCAGCCCCGAGACGGGATAGGACATACCATGCGGCAGGTGGACGCCGGCGTTGCCAAAGCCGATGCCGGCAAAGGCGGCGGCCAACAACATCTGTCCGCGCGCCTCATCATCTTCGGGATCATCGATGGCACGCACTAAGTTTCCAGCCACCATCTCAATCGCCTTGGTCGCCCAGATTGCGCTGATCGGATTGGCGCCTTGGTAGGCCGGTCGCATTTTGGCATTGGCGGGGGCGGGACGCTGGTTGAAAGGCAACGCGGTCAACGACTCCAGCGCGTGGCTTAAAACATCCAATCCGCTGCACGCCGCCACCATCTTGGGCAAGGTGCGCGTGTTGTGCGGATCGACAATGCCCAACACCGGGCGTAGGGCGCGGTGGGCAATCCCCGTTTTGGCGTGCATTTTCTCAAAATCGAAGATCGTCACCCCAGTCGTTTCGCTGCCCGTGCCAGCCGTCGTCGGAATCGCAATCAGCGGTTTCAGGCGGCCCGGCACCGGTTGCGCCTGCCCGATTGGTGCGTTGACATAAGTGAGGAAATCGGCGGGATAGGTGGCATAGAGATTGGCCGCCTTCGCCGTATCTATGCTCGAGCCACCGCCTACGCCCACGTAGCCGTCGAAGTTGCCCTCAGTGGCAAAACGAATCGCCTCCTTGAACGATGTATCGGTTGGCTCTACGCGCACGCGGTCGAAGAGTACGGCGTCGATGCCCTCCGCGCGCAACGCTTCGAGTGTTACCGAGACGGCTTCGCTATCGGTCAAGTTTGGATCGGTGACTACCATCACCCGTTTCGCCCCTAGCGCAGCCATATCTGCGCCTACCTCACGCGTCACACCAGCGCCAAATTTGATGCTGGACGTGTCCATGGTAAAGGCAGTTTCGTGGGTCATTCTCTTTTCTCCATTAATCCTTGTAAGTAAGAAAGGCGGGACACAATTTTGTAAACACGGATAGGAAAACACGGATACAAGCAATTAAAAATCTGTGTTTTCCTATCCGTGTTTACAAAATTAGACAAGTTATCCTTGCCGCACGTACTTGTGAATGCGGCCATCCGCCTGCACTTCGGTGACATACAGATCGCCGCGTGAATCTGCCCAGATACCATGCGGACAGGCCAGGAATTCGCCTGGTTTGGCGCTTCTTTCCCCACCCCACTGCGCGACGAGTTGCTGGTCGAGCGTGTAGATATCCAGTTGCTGGTCGAGCTCAGCAATGTAAACAATATCATCGTGGGGATCGAAATAGATCTGATCGGGGTGCGGCAAGTTGCTCCATTCGCTCAGATAATTGCCAGCCAGATCAAAGATTTGAATGCGCGCGTTGTTGCGGTCGCAGACCCAAAGCCGATTGTGGCGGTCGATGCGTACACAGTGCGACAGATCAAACTGGCCGGGGCCGCTGCCTGGTTCGCCCCAGGAGTGTAACAGTTTGCCATCCGCAGAATAGTGGTGGACCCGCGCATTGCCATAGCCATCTGAAATGTAGAGATCCCCATTGGGCGCCACTACCAAGTCGGTGGGCAAGTTGAACGGATCGCCTTCGTGCGCACCTGGGGAGCCAGGCGTGCCAATCGTCATCATCAGTTGGCCGTTACGGTCGAACTTGTGGACGCAATGGGTGTTACGCTCGGTGCAGAAGACATTATCCTCGGCGTCGATAAAGATACCGTGCGCATCCTGCAACACATCATCGCCCCAGGTGTCCAAAAAATTACCGTCACGGTCGAAGATTACCAGCGGATGTTCGCTGCGCGAATAGACATAGACATTGTCCTTGGAATCACAGGCCACGCCTGGAATCCAACCAAACTGCCAGCCGGCCGGCAACTTGGCCCAACCTTCAACAACTTCGTAGGTGTATTTTCCTGTACCGAATGCCATAGTTTTTTCTCCTTGAGATGATGAACGACGAATGACCAAAGACCAACGACGAATGACGAACGACGAACGACCAATGAAGGCAGATGAAACATCGTTGCAAAGAAATTACTTCGTCAATCGTAAATCAAAAATCGTAAACTCCATACCAACTGGACGGCAAAGTAACCTAAAAAGAGGCCACAGACCAGGTTGATGCGGCGGAAAAAGGTCGGCGTAATAAATTGCCGGCCCCACGCGATTAGGCCAGCCATGAAAAAACACCAGAGCACAGCGCCGGCCATAAAGCCACCAAAGAAGATAGCATAATCGATAAATTGGGGATTGTTGAGCGTCGCCAGTTGTTTTGATCCCAGCCCCACCCAAAAGACAATATTCCACGGGTTGCCCAGCGACATTACTGCACCAGTGGCAAAATCACCCGTGGCACGGCTGGTGCGCGCTTGAGGCAATTGATCCGGTGCTGCTGCCCCGATCAGTTGCCAACCGAGCAGAAAGATTGCTGCGCCGATTACGCCGTTCAGCCAGACGTTGAGTGGCAATGCAACATTCTGGATCAAGAGCAGCATCCCGCCAACGGCCACACTGCCCCAGAGTAGATCCGGGGCGAAGGCACGTCGCGTACGATCGAGCGTAGCCTGGTAGGTATCCAGCAGCGCGCCGCGTGCCAGATAGATTAACATGGTTGCCCCGAGCAGCGCCAGCGGCAGACGCACCATCGGGTTTTGTACCAGCACAGCCAGCCCGACCAATGCCACAATCGCCCAGGTGGCATCGCCCACCAATGAGCCAAATTCGACAAAGAGCGCAGGGCGAAAGCCTTTAGCAAAGCCACGCCGGACTGCTTCCGCTGCAATCGCCCCCGGCGGCGCACAAAAGACAACGCCGAGCAGGAGAGAGGATGTAAAGAGTGTTAGCATAGGGAAATGTAGGTGCGGTTTGTAACCGCACGTTCTCGGTTAGATCACCAGGTGCGGTTTGTAACCGCACCTACGAACACCTGATTAATGCTTTGGCTTATGCCACAATGCCGCAAGATCATTCCACGGTTGGAAACCCAGGATCCGTTTTGCCTTCTCATTGTTGAATTGACCGTGCGGCATGTCGGCCAAGATGTTGAAAATTTCGCAGCGCGAAGGCAACTTTTCCAGCGGGATCTCCAGGCCCAGCGGGAAAACTGCGCCCGAGTTTTTCCAAGAGAGCACCCACGGGCGCTCCTCCGGCCAGGGCGTCAATTCGGCTGGGTCACGGAAAATGTAGAAGAGATAGGTTTGAACATAGATATCGTACTGCTCGCTGAAGACGCGACAAATTTCCTGACCCAGCGATTTAGTCAAGGCGTAGAGGTTGGTGCCCGGCTGTGGTGGCATGTCGGGCGAGAGATTAAAGTCGAACGCTTCATAGGTCGCGCCAGCAACAGTAAAGTGTGGACCCGTGTTGATCACACGTTGGATGTTATGCGCCACCGCCGCGCGCATCATGTTGTAACAGCCGAGCGTACTCACGTCAAAAGCCAATTGGCGGTCTTGGCGCAACACGGAGAGGTTGATGATCGCGTCCATACC
>DAOTTR010000129.1:0-3356 GCA_034437715.1 Caldilineaceae bacterium | reverse complement strand
TTGACCCATTACACGATCTACATTACAAACGAGCGGGAAGCGCTCAGTTGATGAGCTGGTGCCCTGGATGCGCCGGCAAGCTGCCGGCGCATCCAGGGCCTAAGTTTTGTCTTGTTTTGTCATCCTAAGGAAATTGCATGAACGTTTCTGATATTCGCCGCTTGACGCCAACCACGGAAAATTACGCCTATTTCCAAACCAGTGGTTTCTCGCCCAAGCCGGAGCCTGTGATTGAAGAAGTGATCCGTCTGACCCGTTTTCATAGCCAGGGGCCCGCGCTCTCCAGCATCTATGCCCAGATGAGCGAAATTTTTGAAGCGACGCGCACAAAGGTCGCCCAAAGCCTCAACGCGACGGCGGATGAGATTGTGCTGGGTGAAAACGCCACGGTGGGCATCAATATCATCGCCAATGGCATCGATTGGCAGCCCGGCGATAATCTGATTTTAAGCACGCATGAACATCCTGGCAATCGCATTCCCTGGTATAATTTGGCCAAGCGGTATGGCTTTCAACTGCGCTTTTTAAATGTGTACGAAGATGATGAGCAGATGTTGGACGAACTGGAAAGTTTGCTCAACAGCCGGACACGTTTGCTCAGCCTGAGCCATGTCTCGCGCCGCACGGGGTTGCGCTTTCCCGCCCAGGAAATCACTGCACTGGCCCATGCGGCCGATATTCCGGTATTGTGGGACGGCGCTCAATCTTATGGCGCAATCCCGATCGATGTCCAAGCGATCGGGTGTGATTTCTACACCTTTAGCGGGCATAAATATATCATGGGGCCGCAGGGCACCGGCGGCTGTTACATCCGGCGCGACCGCATTGACTGGGTCAAGCCCAGTTGGATCGGCTCGCATTCGCAGAAGGATTTTGATCTGGTGGGTGGCCTCACCTTGTTGGACGAAGCCAAACGTTTCGAGTTTGGCACGCGCAACCTGGCTGATCAGGGTGGTTTTGGCAAAGCACTGGACATCTGGACCGAGATCGGTTGGGCCAATGTTTTCGCCGCGATCGCGGCCTATACGGATCGCATGAAAGCGGCGTTACTAATTGAGCCCGGTATCACCTTAGAGACGCCGCTCGCGTACGCCAAATCCTCGGGCATTATCACGTTCTCGGTGCCAGGTTTCACCTCCGCCGGGCTGTGTGCCAGCCTGATGGAGCATGAGCGCATTCTGGTTTCACCCTTGGAGCAAGACAGTTCACTCGTGCGCGTCTCAACCCATGTTTTTAACACCGACGAAGAAATTGAGCGGCTGATCAGCGGTGTACGCCGCATCCAAAAAAGTGGTTATTGAATCTCCTGCGCAGTGTGTGAGCATGAGTCTGGACAATTCCCTGCGCAACGAATAGGATAAAATGCTTGAACCTTTGACCCGTGCGACGCTGCCCGATCAGGCCGCACGCGCGCTGAAAAAATTTGTCATCAATCAACAATTTATGCCGGGGGCGCAACTACCCTCCGAGCGTCATCTAACCGAACTGTTGGGTGTCAGCCGCACGGTGGTGCGCGAAGCCTTACAGATGCTAGTGGCCGAAGGTTTGCTGCAGAAAGAACCCAATCGGGGCGTCTTTCTGCGCGAATTTGACGCGAGCGTAATCGAGAAACAACTGGCCGCCGATATCCAAGCCTCGGCCCAGACGCGCAGTCTGTTAGAAGTGCGCGCCGCCCTGGAGATTGGGGCATTGACCTTTATTGTCCAGCGGCTGACCGCAGCGGAGTTGGACAAATTGACGACAATTGTGACAGAAATGCGCGCCTGTTTGGAAGCGGGCCAACCCCTGGGCGCGCATGATCAGGCCTTTCACGAAGCACTGCTCAACGCCGTCCACAACCCCAGCTTTAGTTACTTTAAACACCTGGTGCAAGACGCGATCGGCATGTCGGCGTTGGGGCTCACCCTGGCCAATGCCCGTCCGGCCGATCGGCATACGGTCGAGACCGCGGAACAACTGGTCGCAGCGCTGGGTCAGGGTGATCTGGAAGCGGCTCAGCGCGCGATGCGCGCCCATTTGCTGATCGACCGGCCCCCCGAGCGGGCGCGTGTCTTTTTGTTTGTCGATGACGGCGAGATTGCTAGCATGGATAGGCTGACGCGCCGCCTTGCCCCCGCCCACAAATATCCAAACAATCCCATCATCAAGGCCGAGCAGCCGTGGGAGGGTAGTGGCGTGTTGCCCTCGGCCACCGTGCTCTATGACCGTGAGCGTATGATCTACCAACTGTGGTATCACGGCTGGCAACAACTTTCGCCGCGCGAAGAGTTGTCTTCACTGTGTTACGCCACCTCGATGGATGGTATCCACTGGCACAAACCTGCCTTGGGCATTGTCGATTTTGACGGGTCAAGCGACAACAATCTGCTGCTGCCTTGGGGCAATTTGGTGCAGGGTGATGTGACTTCGGCAACAATTTTGCCCCCCTTCAACGCCCAACAACCGCAGGATTACCACATGGTCTACGTGGGCGCCGGTCTGCATTCGCAGGGCGTCTGCCTGGCGGTCTCACCCGATGGTTTACATTGGACGCCGAGCACGGAGCGTCCGCTGGAGATGGGCGGATCGGCGCCGGTGGGTGACGTATTGTACTGTCTGCCCGAGCCGGAAGCGGATCGGATTGCCGCCTATTATCGCATTCCGCTGCGCGTACGCGCCACTGCCACCCTGGGGCGGATGGAAAGTTATGATCTGCGCCAATGGACTGGCCAGCGCATGATCCTGGCGGCCGACGAACAAGATCCGGCTGACGCTGAACTCTACGGCTTGACCCCCTTTCGCTATGGCAACTTGACCTTGGGGCTGCTCTGGGTCTATCGCCGCGAGCAGGGGACGATGGAATTGCAAGTCGCCTGTAGCCGCGACGGCATCCATTGGACGCGCGTCGGTGATCGCCAACCCTTGTTAACTGGCGGCGCGCCTGGCGCCTTTGATCAGCAGAGCATTTCGCGCGCCACCGTGCCCATTGTCGTTGATAATGAACTTTGGTTCTACTATGCCGGTGCCGCGGAACCGTTGCATGGGCGCGGTGGCGCGGCCTATCAGATCGGCCTGGCGACGATCACGGTGGACCGTTTTGTGGCGCTTGAGGCTGGTGATGAAGAAGGCACCCTTACCACAACGGTGATTGCCTGTGGCGACCAAACCCATTTGTTGCTCAACGCCGTGGTCAATCCAGGCGGCTACCTGTTGGTCGAAATCCTCGACGCCGCCGGCAGTGGATTGGCGGGTTTTACGCGTGTCGACGCGCTTTCATTCGAGGGCAGCAGCACCTATCACCTCGCCACCTGGCGCGATCAGCCCAATCTAGGCGCTTTGACTGGGCAGGCTGTACGCTTCCGTTTCTACTTGCGCCG
>DAOTTR010000128.1:0-2090 GCA_034437715.1 Caldilineaceae bacterium | reverse complement strand
GGTATGGATCACTACGGCGGTCACCCGTCGATTTTGTGGATTAATGATGACTTGTTGCACGCGCCCCACCTGCCCATTGGTGGCATAAATTTCATGCTCGATCAGGGGCTGCACGAACTGTTCTTCGTCGGTTTCGATGCCGATTCCTGGCGTTTGGATAACATTAATAATACCGCGCACCTGCCCAATACTGGCGGCTTTTTGCGCAGCGGCCGCACGTATCTGTGGGCGTGCAATAGCGCCACCTAGATAGACCACGCCATGCTGGACATTGACCTGAATGTGTTCATGCTGGGTTTGCGGATCATAGCCAAGGGCCTGTGCAACCGCAATGGTGAGTTCATCGTCTGCCACCAGGTGATTAGCAACGGCGGTTATACCAGGAATTGCTTGCACCGCCGCGCCAGCCTGTGTTTTGCTGATCGCGCGCATCACATGGCCGCTGAGGGTAGCCATACCGCCATTGACGACGGCGTGCAGATGTGCAATGTCACCCTTGCCCAACAGGTGATCTAGGTTCAGCGCATGCATAACTTTTTCGGTCAGCGCATGGTCAGACTTTGTCGGTTGCGTATGCTGCCGATTGGGCAAGCTTTGTTCGCTCTGCTTGCCTTTCTCAATGATTGGCACAATGGGTGTTGCAATTGTCATGGCTATTTTGGTTTCTGTCATTTGTAAGTTGCCCATCTCATGATCTGATGATTGTGTCTAGCGGGACCAACGTGCAAAGCGGATGCTTACCGTTTGTTGCCGTACTGAAGTTTGGCTGCTTTTTCGTGCTGCGCCCAATTGGTATAGTAGCCGGGGAATTCATTTAGATGTGCCCGTACTACCTTGCCCACCAGGATCGGGTCATCGCTGGCAAAATTCGTCATCGGGTTGTATGTCCCATCGGCGAGTTCTGCGTTCATGCCCACATGGAACTGTTTGGCATCGAACTTGTCCCAAGCCACGCCCAGCTTCTCGCCGATGGTTTTGGCTTCGTCAAGTGTGAAGCGCTTACGTTTTGTCTTTATCATCAACTTCTCACTTTCCGCTGCAACATGACCGAGTTCATCTGAATAGTATAGTTTTGATTTAAGGCTGTGTCGTCCCTCTAAAGAGGGATTGATTGGTTCAGATCACTTTCCCTGGACGGTGCCATCAGTCGCTGCGTTATGAAGTGCTGCAATGGGAATCTGCCCATTTTGCGCGGCAAGCTGGGCTTCGCCGGCCAATACCTGCTCGACCGCGCTGCCGTCGACTGTTTCCTGCTGTAATAATTGGGCGGTCAAACTCTCCAGCGCGGCTCGGTGGGCCTGTAAACAGGCATATGCGCGCGCATACTGTTCGGTGACGATCCGTTGGACTTCGCCATCGATCAGTTGGCGTGTGGCTGGACTAATCTGGCTGTCATCTTGGATGGCACCGCCTAAGTATTGCAATTGTTGACCAGCATAGCGCACCGAACCCAATTTTTCGCTCATGCCATATTCGGTTACCATGCGCCGTGCCAATTCGCTGGCGCGCATGATGTCATCGCTGGCACCGGTGCTGAGCGTGTCGAAGATCACCTTTTCGGCGGCCCGCCCACCCAACATCACGGCGATTTTGTCGAGCAACTCATCCATGGTAAGCAAATAGCGATCTTCGGTTGGCATTTGCATGGTATATCCCAGCGCGCCACGGCTGCGCGGGATAATACTGATCTTACTCACCTGATCGCTATTCGGGGTCAATGCTGCGACCAATGCATGGCCGGATTCATGATAGGCAACCGTTTTGCGTTCCAGTGCGTTCATCACATGGGTCCGTTTCTCCGACCCTGCGACGACGCGTTCAATCGCTGCTTCAAAGTCGCTCAGCGTCACCACCAGCGCGCTATTGCGTGCGGCCAACAAGGCCGCTTCATTCATTACATTGGCCAAATCTGCGCCACTAAAGCCCGGCGTCATGCGCGCCGCCCGCTCCAGGTCAAACTCGGGTGACAATTTGATCGTGCGACTGTGAATTTTTAGAATTTGCAGTCGGCCCGTCAGGTCGGGGTTACCCACCGCAACCTGGCGATCAAAGCGCCCAGCGCGCAACAAGGCGGGGTCCAACACTTCGGG
>DAOTTR010000127.1:0-4223 GCA_034437715.1 Caldilineaceae bacterium | reverse complement strand
GGGCGCACAAGGGCGGGAACTGAGCTATGCGTTTCTGCGCCATTTTGAACAAGCGCAACATTTTGAAACCAATCCGATCTTTGCGATTCTCCACGAGTCAATTTATTGTCAAGCGGCTGCCTCGCATTGGTCTGCCGAACGCATGCGCGCCGAGTATCCGCTGTTTGACCCCAACCCCGATGGGCGCGTGCTCTTCACCGGCGAGATGATCTACCCGTGGATGTTCGACGAGTATCCGCAACTGCAACCGCTGCAAGCGGCTGCTGAGATTCTCGCCGCCGACGCAGAGTGGCCGCGCCTCTATGATATAGATAGTTTGCAGCAAAATACGGTGCCTTGTGTGGCTGCGGTCTACTACAATGATATGTATGTCGAACGCGCCTATTCCGAAGAAACCGCCCAAAATATTGGCGGCATCAAGCTCTGGATCACCAATCAGTATGAGCACAACGCCCTGCGCGCCGATGGCGAAACCCTGCTACATCGGCTGTTGGGCATGTTGCATGGTGAGATTTAGTAGGGATTCTGCCATTAATATTGTAACGGTTCGATTTACCTATAGGAGCGAAAAAATTAGAATTTTTGGCGCAGGCTTTTGGCGAAAAGAAAGGCTTTTATATGAAGAAGCGAAAAGAAGTTCATTACACTGACAACCCAGACATAGGTGAATTAGAGGTAATCTCTAAGAGTTTTCTTCCTCGTCCTGAAGACCTGGTTTTCAAGGAAGAAACTGAAAAAACAACTTTATTGCTTGATAAAAGCACGCTTGAATTCTTTCGCGGCCAGGCTAGGTGCGCCTTATCAGAAAATGATCAGAAACTTACTCAAACAATATGTAGAGCAACACAAAGCAAATAAGAACTTAAGCACGTAGAACTAGTAGTAAAACTTGCGGGTTTACAGGTGCCCCGATAGAATACTCATTGCGATACTTACGATCTGTATCAACTAGAAGTGACCCAAGTGTCATCCGTTCCTGCTCTACCATAAAAAAATAGTACCCTTCATCCGTTCAATCCGTTCCCCAAATCCGCTGACAGTGTTTACTGTTCACCACACCTGAAGGACGCGCTATGATCGTTGATGTCCATACCCATGTCTTTGCAAACAATACTGTCTTCTCTGGCAATTTTCTGGCCGACGCCTCGCGTATGCGCAGTGAGCCGGTTGACCTGATCACCCGCTATGCCGATTATCGCGCCACTGCGCCCGATTGTGATGTCACCATCTGCTTTGGCGGCAAGGCCAAACTGGCTGGCCTATGGGCCGATGATCGCGACATTGCCGCTTATATCCAGCAAGATCCCGACCGCTTGATCGGCTTTCTCTCGCTCGACCCCACGCAACCGAATTGGCAAGCCGAGTTGGAATATGGGCATCAGGAATTGGGGCTGCAAGGCATTAAGCTGATGCCCATGTATGCCGGTTTTTTCCCGCAAGATGCCAAGCTCAACCCGCTGTGGAGTTATGCACAGCAACATGGCTTGCCCGTTCTCTTACACACCGGCACAACCTTTGTCTCCCAGGGCTGGATCGAGACAACGCTGCCGCGCCATATCGATGTGGTCGCCCGTCGCTTTCCCGAAGTGCGCATTATCATGGCCCATCTGGCTCATCCGTATGAGGGGGAATGTGTGGCCGTGATCCGCAAACACCAACATGTCTACGCCGATGTTAGCGCGCTGCACTATCGCCCCTGGCAACTGTTTCACAGCCTGATGTTGGTGCATGAATATGGTGTTTGGAACAAGTTACTCTTTGGTACCGATTTCCCAATTACCAATGTTGACGAATCGCTGGCGGGCTTGCGCAGTCTGGCCTCGATCAAGATCGATCGCTTTAGCCTGCCGCGAGAGAAGATCGAAGAAGTAATTCACCGTAATGCGTTACCACTGCTGGGCCTCAGCCATCCAAAGGGGAACTAACCATGAAAATTACCCAAATTGAAACGTTTCCAGTACAAGTCCCCATCAATCCTGCCCGTGCGATCCGTGGCGGGCGCGGCTTTCATACGGTGTCGCCCTTTCTCATGCTCAAAGTACATACAGATGAAGGCATTACGGGGATGGGTGAAGTCTCGTGTACGCCTGGGTGGAGTGGTGAAGATAATCGCACCGCTGCTCATTTGATCCAACAGGTGTTGGCTCCGGTGCTGGTCGGTGAAGATCCGACGCAGATCGAACGGTTGACACGTGTGATGAACCGCACGCTCGCCAACAACCCCTTTACCAAAGCCGGCATTGAAATCGCGCTGTGGGACATTCTGGGTAAGGTGGCTAATCTGCCCGTCTACCGCCTCTTGGGTGGGGCCGTGCGCGACTTTGTGACGACCAAGTTCTCGGTTTCCGGCTTAGAACCCGCCAAAGCCGCCGAGATCGCGGCGTGGGCGGTGGAACAGGGCTTTCGCACCATGAAGGTGAAAGTGGGGATCGACCCCGATCAAGATGTGGCGCGCGTTTGTGCCGTGCGCGAAGCAGTGGGGCCCGATGTGCGGCTGGGCGTGGATGCCAATGGGGGCTGGTCACCGCGCGTCGCGATCCAGACGATCCGCCGCCTCTATGACTATAACATCTACTTTGCCGAACAGCCAGTGGCCGATCTGGATATTGCTTGGCTGGCCGACGTGCGCCGCCAAGTGGAAGTGCCGGTGATGGCTGATGAAAGCGTCTACTCGTTGCAGGATGCGCTCGCCATTGTGCGCGCCGGGGCCGCCGACATTCTCTCGGTCTATGTGGGCAAGGGCGGTGGGATTGGCGCGGCGCGCAAGATTGCTACTGTGGCCGAAGCCGCCGGTCTTACCTGCACCGTGGGCAGCAATCTGGAATTGGGGGTCGCCAGTGCCGCCATGATCCATCTAGCTATGGCTACCGCCGCGATTGGTGCCGAAGAATTTCCGTGTGATATTCTCACCCCGTTCTTCTACGAATCGGATCTGCTGGTGGAATCACTGCCCATCATCGCGGGCAGCGCCCGCCCATCGGATCGCCCAGGCTTGGGCGTAGAGTTAGATGACGACCAGTTGCGCCGCTATCGCGTCGATTGAAAGATGTAAACTGTTACCTGCTACCTGTTACCTGCTACTTGGTTAGAAATCGGAGAATGCCTGTTGACAACGCTGCTTGCCCAAATTGCCCCACAACGTAGCACCCAATATGCCACCTTGGCCAGCGCGCTCGCACCGGCAGAATTGCATCTGTCGCCGGTGGGCCGGCAGCTTAGCGCGCTAGAATCGATCACCTTGGGCGGGCAGGCCTATTTGCGGTGTACCGTAGACAAAGCGCCGACCCCCGGCCAGTTGCACGAGTTGGGTATGCTGGCCATGACCAGTGCTTTTTTTGACTATTATGACCACATTGGCGCGGTTGAGGGGCCGTTGTTGCGTCCACTGGAAACGGGCTTTCAACCCACGCTCCCCGCTGATCTGGTGACGACACGGCGTTATCGCGGCAAGACCAATGAACTTTTTACCCACTTTCTGTGCAATGTGGCGCGCTTTAGCAGCGACTTTGCCGACCAGCCCTGGTCCGAGCTTTTTTTGTTCGATCCGCTCATGGGGGGCGGCACCACGCTCTTTACGGGGTTGATGTTGGGCGCACAAGTGGCGGGTATTGAACAAGCTACCGAGGATGTAAAATCGACCGCGGCCTTCCTCAGCCAATATCTGCAACAGGAGCGCATTTCGCACAAGATGCAGCCAGAACGCATCAAGGGGTTGGGGTTGCGCTGGCGTTTTTCGATTGGCAAAGGCGTGGGCCAGCAATGTCTTATGGTGAATGGGGACACGTTGCAAGCGCCTGCCTTGTTGCCAGGCTTCAAGCCACATTTGCTTGTCGCCGATCTGCCCTATGGTATTCAGCACCAGGGGCAACTCACCGCGCTGCTCACCGGTGCGCTGCCGGTTTGGGTAGCCATGTTGCGGCGCGGCGGCGCGCTCGTGCTGGCGTGGGATGCAACGCGCCTAGCCCGCCCCATCATGCTCGACACCCTGGGCGCATTCACCGAACTCGCCGTCTATGCCAGCGCGCCCTACGATCAATTTGCCCACCAAGTTGATCGTGTGATCAAACAGCGCGATGTGGTGGTGGCGCGGCGGGTGTAAGATTATTCGGCTCATTTGGAATCCATGTGGTTGACAAGGATACCACCGGTTGAAACCGGCGGCTGCCACGAAAAACCTGCTTAAGCAGGTTTGGCATAGCAGGCGTCGAATTGATTCGACGCTG
>DAOTTR010000126.1:0-3199 GCA_034437715.1 Caldilineaceae bacterium | reverse complement strand
TACCTTGAATGAAAACTGGTTTCCCAAGCAAGTTCCGCCCAAACCGTCTGGCCACTACGCTCACATTATCATGTTGCGGGTTACGGAGAGTTATCCGCTCTTCCAGACCGATGGCGAGTTAAATACAGCGCGCGTCAACGCTGGCGTGGCCAATAGTGATGTGATCACCCGTTTGACCATGTTTAAGCGCAAACAAACCACACCAGAACGGCTGGTCGGTCGCGAACTCTTACGCCGCTACGGCTTCATCAGCGCCGAATCGGTGGACGCCAATGACAAACGTGACAAGGGCAATGATGGGTTACCCTTGGATGAGTACAACGTCAAATTCTGCCAATGGACGCCGGACGCCATTGCCTATGGGTACGCGATTGGCGACAGTGGTTCGGAACGCAGCAAGGTGTTAAGTGACACCTGTTACTCGTTGACTCCCTATGACGATAGTCACGAAGCGTTCACGCTCAACGCTCCCTACGAAAGTGGCACGATGAGCCAACGCGGTCAGGTAACCAGCCGCATTAACGAACAAGATCATATTGTGCCGCAGACGATCTTCCCATGTGTCTTGACGACCCGCGATTTAACGCTGCCACTCTTTCGCTATGTGCTGAATAACATTCTCCGCACAAAACGTTATGGCGCACAGACCACACGGACCGGGCGCGTGGAAAATCAGCTTGTTGCGATTGCCCTCACTGACGGCGAAATCTTCAGCAATCTCAAATTCACCCAATCGCTGTACGACGCGCTGAAGCAGGCAAATGCAATTATGCCGCCTGATCCGGTTGACCCCAACCAGGCCATGACAGCAGCAGGCGACTTGGTAAAAACGCTCATCCAAGCCGATGGCGTAGCCATGAATCAATTGTTAATGGGTAAAGAGTTGGCTGCGCTAACGCAGGAGTTGATCAAGACGACTGCGCAAGAGGATGGCGCAAAAGATTTGTTACAAGCCGCCTTCACTTCTAGCCAGCATTATCACGAAACCTGGCTGGCGAAGGCAAAAGGTAAGAAGTAGGAGGATTGATGGTTATCACAACCTGCCAGATCACGCTACATGAAAACCTTTTTTACGCGACCCGCGAAATTGGGAGACTATATGAAACCGGACGCTATCTACACAATTATGGCTTGACCTATGCGCTCGAGTTGGTTGTTGCACCCTACTTTAACGCCAACGCACTGCCGCGTTATGCCGAAGATTTGGGTACGTTAAATTTGCAAGAAATCTATGTCACACCGGCCCGACCCATTGCCGTAGCATTCGAGCTTAATACGTTCAAGTATGCCGACAATCGCTATCGCGTGAAAATGGAGCTTGGCAGCCGTAATACACCCAGTTTTGGCCGTGCCAAGGAGTTGGCAACCGGTAGCACATTTCAGTTTGCAATCTTGAGTAACAAGCCAATTTCAAAGATTCCAAGGTGGATTCGCTTAGGCAAGTGGATGAGCAAAGCGGCGGTAACCACAAAACAAGAGGAAATTAAAGAGCGGAGAGACGGCAACTTCACCAGCGCGTTTCCGATCAACCCACTCGATTTGCCATCGGAAACGCGCCTGCTGACCTATGATCTCATCTCCATGCCGCCCGTCTCCCTCCTCGACCAGGCCCACCTGGAGGGGCCGCACTATCGGCTGGCGGATGGGCGGTGTGTGGCGGCGGGGCTGGCGTATCGGGTTGGTGCATGACGGGCGAGGATGGGTGTCTGGGTTGGGGGCGAATCCGTGCATGGCGAATCAATTCGCTGGCTAACAGCGAGAAGCCGCCTCAGCGGCTGGAAACCCATTGCCCTAGCGCCTGCGGACGCTTCTCACTGTTAGCGTGGGGATTGATCCCATTGACCATAACCCATCATTTGTCGAATTGACCCTTACAAATCGTTCCAGTATCATGGGCTTTTCCCTATCTTTGCATAGCTCAACCAAGGAGAATCCTATGGCCTATTGGCGGCTTTGTTATCATTTTGTGTGGACCACCAAAGAGCGGCAACCGTGGATTACACCCCAGATCGAAGGGCCGATCTACCGGTGGCTTTACAACGAGGCGAAGAAGATGTATTGTCCCTTCTTTTATATTGGTGGGGTTGCCGACCATGTCCATGTCTTGGCAGCAGTGCGGCCCAGTGTAGCGCCCGCTGACTTTATGCATCAGTTGAAAGGCAGTTGCTCGCGGTTTGTTAGCCAGGAATTTCGGATTCCTTTCGCTTGGCAAGAAGGCTACGGGGTCTTTAGTGTATCGGACAGTCTGATCGATACCGTCAAAGCTTATGTTCTACGCCAAAAGAGCCATCATGCCCACCAGCATCTGCAGCCGGCATGGGAGGAGACCCACGAATGGAACCTGGGCCCAGCCGCAGTCGACCAAACCAATGATGAATTTTTACAAACACCCAATCAACACGAATGAATCAATGTGTGGTGAATCAATTCACTCTAACAGCGAGAAGCCGCCTCAGCGGCTAAATGCACACTGTCCTAGCCGCTGAGGCGGCTTCTCGCTGTTAGCTGCGGGATTTATCCCTGTTGCGGGATTTGCGCAAGAAAGGAAAAACAACCCTATGACCCAATCCCTCCACGCCATTGTGATCAACCTAATCGCCCAGGAGAGTGGCACGTTGCCGGGCACCGTCGGCGAGTTGGCCCATGCCGCATTTTATGCCGCGGTGGATGCTGTGGATCCAGCCCTGGCGACCCAGATCCACGACGCGCAAAATCGCAAGGCGTTTAGCCTATCACCGCTCTATGGCTACTGGCAAAATCCACAAGATGGGCGCATTCAGGTCAACACGGGCCAACCCGGCTGGTTGCGACTGGGGTTGCTCGATGAAGAACTTTTTGGCGTCTTTATGCAACATATTCTCTTTAGCGGCATCACCGGCGGTGCGGCGAGCATCCGCCTGGGACGCATTCCTTTCACCATTACCGAAGCACTCGGTTCCCCCGGCAGCCATCCGTGGGTGGGCTATACCAGTTGGGCCGCGCTAGCCGCCCTAGACACAACACCCGATCGCTGGGTCGTTGAATTTCTCAGCCCCACGGCGATCCGCTGGGGCGAAGCAGACAACAAGGCACGCCGCGTAGAGCTATTTCCCACCCCCCGCCTGGCCATCGCCAGCCTGCGCACCCTCTGGGACCGGACGACCGGCGACCATTGGGGGCGTGATTTTGAAGAGTGGGTAGAGCGCAACCTTGCCGTGGG
>DAOTTR010000125.1:0-2144 GCA_034437715.1 Caldilineaceae bacterium | reverse complement strand
CAAGTGTTGGGCGAGCCAACCTGGCAAGGCATTAACTGGTTGGCCTGGGTACTGCCCTTTGTGGTGTTGGCGATTGGTGGTTATTTCACCTGGAATGCAGTACGCCGTATGGTGCGACCCACGTCGGTGGGTGTCCCAGTGGGTGCGCCCCCCGCCGATGATGAATATGGCAATAAATTGGCCGAGGAGTTGAAACGTTATGGCTGAGTTAACTGAACAAACCAGCGCTGGGTCGCCAGAGGATGCCGAGGTAGCGGATACGAATGCCGCCCCAGCACCGCGGGCCGTGGCGGCCTGGCGGCTCTTTTTTGTCGCCATTCCTTTGTTGTTTCTGGCGTTTTTGACGCTGCGTCTATATCAGACCAATACCTCTGAACAGCGCGCCGCTGGTGAAGCGCCGCCCTTTGTCTTTACAACCTTTGCCGGCGAAACAATCAGCCTAGCTGATCTGCGCGGCAAAGGAGTCGTGTTGAATTTTTGGGCCAGTTGGTGCGATCCCTGTCGCGCCGAGGCCGGACTGCTGGAGGCAACCTGGCGCAGCGAACAGGCCAATGGCATTGTCTTCATTGGGCTAGCCTATCTGGATCAGGAGCCGGCGGCCAAAGCGTATTTGGCCGAATATGATGTTACCTATCCCAATGGGCCTGATCTCCAGAGTGCCACGGCGCGACGCTATGGCATCAAGGGGGTGCCAGAGACCTTCTTTATCGATCCCGAAGGCAAGATTGCGCACATGGTGATTGGGCCGATTATCAACGAAGCACAATTTGCGCAAGCGTTGGATAAAATCCGCCCTTGATCGTGTTCATCTATGCAAAGCGTACATGGTCGTCTCGGGTCGAAAGTCATTTGTCGGCTTTTGACGCATGAGCGCTGAATCAATCTAGGAGACAATGATGATCTTCAATGTTGGCTATTTAATTCTGATTACAGCAATGGTGTTGGCTGCGTTTGGTATCATCACCGGTGCGCTGGGTGGTCAACAGCGCAATGCACGCCTCATTCAAAGCAGCTATAACAGCGTTTTGGCGGTGGCTGGGTTGGTGCTGCTGGCGTCGCTGATTTTGTGGTATGGTTTGCTGGCAGATCAATTTCAACTGGTCTATGTGTGGAATAGCTCGGAACGTGCGCTGCCGGTTTTCTATAAATTTGCGGCCATGTGGGGCGGACAGTCGGGCAGTCTGCTTTTTTGGACATTGATTCTATCAGTCTACAGCGTGTTCACCGTATTGAGCTTTCGGCGGCGTCATGCGGCGATCATGCCCTATGTCTACGCCACCTTGCTGGCAACCACGCTATTCTTCTTGACCTTGCTCGTTTTCGCCGCCAATCCATTTCGCCAAGTGGCCTTTATCCCGGCGGATGGTCAGGGTCTGAACCCGTTGCTGCAAAACTATTGGATGGTCATTCATCCGGTCATGCTCTATCTGGGCTATGTGGGGATGGCGGTGCCCTTTGCCTTTGCCACGGGCGCGCTGATCAGCAAGCGGTTGGATAGTGAGTGGGTACGCACGGTGCGCCGCTGGACCTTGATACCGTGGATGTTTCTCTCGGTGGGCATTATTATGGGCAGCCAATGGGCCTATATGGAACTGGGATGGGGCGGCTACTGGGCCTGGGACCCGGTAGAAAATGCCAGCTTTTTGCCCTGGCTCACCGGAACTGCATTTCTGCACAGTGTGATTATTCAGGAACAACGCGGCATTCTGAAAATCTGGAATGTAGTCCTGATTTGGCTCACCTACTTCCTGGTGATCTTGGGGACTTTTACCACGCGCAGCGGTGTTTTGGAAAGTGTACACAGTTTTGCGCGTAGTGATGTTGGGCCGTTCTTCCTGGTTTTTATGGCGATTATTTTTGTGGGCTTTGTCTGGCTGCTCTTTAGCCGCTTGCCATTGCTGCGCGATGAACATCAACTCGATTCTTATGCCAGCCGGGAAGCTGCGTTTCTGGGCAATAACTGGCTCTTTGCTGGGCTCGCCTTTGCGACGCTGTGGGGCACCTTCTTTCCCATGTTTAGCGAGATGCTCACGGGTGATCGCATTGCCGTGGCCGCGCCATTTTTTAACAAAGTTAACGGTCCCCTCTTTTTGGCGCTCGTCTTGCTCATGGGGTTGGGGCCGTTGATGGGGTGGGGCCATACC
>DAOTTR010000124.1:0-1691 GCA_034437715.1 Caldilineaceae bacterium | reverse complement strand
GCAACGTTGCCGCCCCGCAACGGACCAGACGTGGGCGCAGCCGGCGTGGTATTGGCACCCACGACAATCACGCGGGTCGTAACCATTGTTGTGGCGGTGACGGTGGACGTGCTTGTGGGGGCGACTGTTGCGGTGATGGCAAGGGTCGGCACAACGGTGGCGCTGACTATGCTGCTACTCACAATCACGACTGTTGACGATCCCGGGGCTCTGGTTGGCTTCGTTGCCATCTGCGTGGCAACCACGGTGGGCGTGACAATATCGGTTGGCGCAGGCAGCGGTTCGGGTGTGCGCGTGGCAGCCAGCGCAGTGGCCGCCACGGTGCCAAGCGCGATAACTTTGCGGCTGCTGGGTCCCTGGCGCTGAGCAGCCATCGTCGCTGCTTGCGCCGCCTCCACGCGTGCAGCATATTGGGTGCGGGCCTGGCGCAGTTCATCTGGCAAAAGTGGTCGCTGGGCGCAACTGCTCACCAGCCACGGCGCCAGGGCCAGCACAAGCAAGAGACCGGTCGCAAGTAGGGCGGTTTGCATCCGCATTGTAACCTCCTTTGATCGGGAAACGGGATACAGGAAACGGGATACGGGGTTAGGCGATCGTGCAAGCTTTTGCTGTATCCCGTTTCCCGATTAATCCAGCTTCCACTTGCAGTTGTTCGGCACACTAAAGAGCGTCGCCATAAAAGTCAATGGTTCATCGCTGGCCGTGTCGAGCAGATAGCCGACGGTATCCCCCGGCTGTAAATCCTGGGGGATGGAGAAGACCACGTCTTTGAGTGAGAATTGCCCCTGCTCCACAATCTGGCGCCGGCTGCTTTCCACAACGACCCCATTGACAACGAGCGAAAGATTGGAAGGTGGAAACTCACCGTATCGTGCGCGAAACAGATCAGCAATCACCGCAATCCGTTGTGTGATATCGCTGGTCCAACTGCTATTCAGGCCAAATTGAGTCGTTAGCGGCACCGCACAGGCGGGCGGCTCACGTTCAAAAATGGGCAGCGCATCCATGCGGTCGCGTTGACCGTTGTAACTAGTAAAGGAGACCGGCACCCAACCCACCCCTGTATTCCAGACGATGCGCAAGTGCGTACCGGTCGCATTGCGACCCATCACGAAGATCGTCTCGCCCGCCGGCACTGGCACGGGTACGATCAACTCGGCACGGTTGGGCGAGGCATATAGCCCAGTGGCATTGGTTAGCGTGGCTGGCGGCAGGTTGTAGAAGAGCGGCTCAGGTGTGGGTACCGCGGCGACAGGGGTGTCGATTGGCGCGGGTGCGGCAGCGTTTGTTTCCGCTGCCGGCGTAGCGGTCGGCTGTTCATCTGTCGTTGTGACGGCGGCCGGTGTCGCGGTTGGGTCAGCTACCACTTGCCCCGCATCAGGTGTTGCTCCGGCTGGCGTCTGTCCACAAGCCAACAAAATAGCCGCCAAGAGGATATAAAGTAGGCTAACCATTATTTTGCGCATCATCTGTGCCTTCCTGTTCTTGTGACTGACTCTATTTCGCTAGGCCAGTTGGGCGGAAATAGGTAGGACAGTGAGTCAGTCGGACAGTACCGACTGACTCACTGTCCTACCTATCCCCACACCAGGATTGGTTGATCTTGCCGTTCCAATATTGAATAAAATCTATTTGGGCAACGTTGCGTACATTGGCGTATTCATACGCACCGCTGCCACCATACTCTTGTC
>DAOTTR010000123.1:0-15477 GCA_034437715.1 Caldilineaceae bacterium | reverse complement strand
AGGGGCGGCTTGCCGCCGCCCGTTCGCAGCGAGCCAAACGCGGGGCGGCTGCGCGGCCGCCCCTACGCATGATCTTGTTTGGCAAGCGCTGGATATTTATTTCTTTGAAAGCGCCTTATGCCGATTTAATATTGTTCTTGTAGGTGCGGTTACAAACCGCACCTACAAGAACAATTGCACCTAGTTTTGTTGCCGAAATAACAAATCGGCATAATCTCTAATCGCTATTTGGGGTGAAGCCTAACTTGTTCATTCTTCATTTGTCCAACCGTTGGGCAAAAATTTGTTGTATCGTCCGGACTAGCTTGCTGCGCGCGTGGCGGGTTTGTTTGGTTGTTTGTCTTTTCCTTGGCCTGGGGCCCACGGCCAGCGCGCTCCAGGCGCAAAGCCCTGTCGCCGATCCCCAAAACATTGATGCCGAAATTGTCTACTTGGATGCCCAAGGCTATATTCGCGTGCTCGATACGCTGCTCGCCAACGGCCCGGCCGTCGAATGGATTAGCCCAATCGGTGGCTGGCAAGATTTTGCGCTAGGCGATTTCAACGGTGATGGCGATACTGAAATTGTCGCCGTGAAAAATGCCGCCGGCACCGGCCAACTCACCCTCTATGATCCGGTGATTGCCGCGGGACCAATTGTGCCGAATCAACTGATCAATGGCATTCCTTGGCGTGTCCTCTATGACAGTACGCTGACTAGCATCCCCTTTCTGGTGGCGGCTGGCGAACTGGACCCGGCCACGCCTGGCGACGAGATCGCCTATCTTGTTCGGCGCACTGTGGGCGATGACGAGGAGATTGATCTGGCGCTGCTCCATGCCACGGATAGCGATGGTTTCACTTGGGCGCAATTTGCCGAACGGCGGGATTTCAATGGTACGCGTACCCAGATCGAGTTGGGCGAGTTGGTGGGGGGTGCCGCCGAGGAAGTGATTTTGGTGGATGATGACGGGATCTTAGAAGTCTACGAGGTGAGGGGCAGCAACCTGAATCGCATTTTAAATCGTGAGAGTGATTCGCGTCCCTGGAAAGCGGCCACGGTTGCGCGCTTTTTTTCTTTTGGGCCGCCGGGGCTTGTCACTTCGCGCGCCTCTTCACCGGGGGCGGCCAGCTTCTTGGTCTTTGTCTACGACTCCCGTGAGGAGAGCAATTTTCGCGACGCCTATAGTGAATTTTTCCTACCCGCGCCCGAACGGCTCTTTGTGGGCGACATCAATGGCAATGGCGACGAAGAAGTTTTCTTTCTGCGCACAGTGCCCAGCAACATCACCAATCAGCCGCGGCTGGTGATGCGCAACCGGGGTGCCGATCAACTGCCAGCCTTTGAACAGCCATTGGACATCGACAATGGCTATCGGGGCGGAACCGCGGCCGATGTGGATGGCGATGGCCGCGCCGAGGTGATCGTCATGCGCGATAACCGGGTGCGCCTCTACGACCAGCCAGAGGTGAATACAACCGCGACCGATATAACACTCCCAGCCGTCACCAATCAGCGCACCATTCATGCCGCTAATCTGGATCGCAATGGCGTTGTAAAAACACCAACCTTTACTGTGTCGCCGGTTCAACTGACCGGCGGGTTAGCCGCGGGCGAACAAAGCACGGTTGGCAACTTTATCATGAGCAATAGCGGCGAAGGCGGCAGCATCCCGTTCACCGTGCGTACCGATGGCAACCCTATCTGGTTGCTTCTCGATAAAACAAGTGGCACAACCCCCACCACCTTTGCCGCGTCATTCGACGCCAGATTGCTCAACGCTGGCGTCTATACAACCAATCTCATCATTGAATCGAGCAACGATCAGGTCAACAATGTCCCACTGTTGATTGAGGTAACCCTGACCGTACGTCCTGGCTTGACGCCCCGTTCGCTTGGTATGGTGGCTGCGGCCCCTTCCTGTGCCGCCGACGCACCCAACCTGGTCATGCCGCTACAGCTTGATGGCCCTGCTGGGATGACCTTTGTCGCCAAAATTCTAGCGGATAACGGGGAACTCACTACACAGCGCGCCGACAGTGCCGAGCAGATGCCGAATGCGCCCGCCGTCGTGTGGCCGTCGGATGTGTCCTGGGTTTCTGCCCAATCAAACAATAGCACCCCGACGACCATGCTGTTGACCTTCACGCCGCAAGCGTTGGGCAGCGAACTTGTCAACGCCACGCTGGAACTGACCGCCGCCGACACTTTTGGCCAGCAGGTGCGCCAAGTGCCATTGACTTTGCTCTGCATCCAGGGCCAGAGCTATCTGCCGCTGATCGTGGCACAGTAGGGATGGGGTTATCCCTTACGGGATCGACCGCGCCAGACCCGAAGGGTCTCAAAGACCCTTCAGGTCTAAAATGCCCGTGTGCTTGTAGACAGTCAGCGAAATTTTGATGGATTCCGCGTAGGTCACGTTTGTAACGTGACAATCTACCCAAACCCGCAACACCGCTCTGGAAAAACCTTACACAACGATGCTTGTCCGGTTATAAAACGCATGTGCTGCATTGAACGAGCCTGTCGCGTGACAAACGTGACCTACAACCGCCGAATTTGCCATAATTTCGATTATACAGTAGACCTTATTCCGATTTAATTTTATGCATGCGTAGGTGCGGTTACAAACCGCACCTACCAGAACCACCATACCCTGTTTTGTCGCCCAAAGAACAAATCGGAATAATCTCTAGTCTATTTGCGCTACTCAATCTCGACCATCCCCACCACAATCGAATCGGTTTGGGTTGGCCACCAACTTCTCCAGCCCGCTTGGCGCGCCGGCACAAGCGCGCCGTCGCGATTGCGCAACACGCGCAAGGTCAGCATATAGCGACCCGGTGCGATTGCTGGATCGATGGGGAGGGTGTGCCAATTGCGCACCGGGATCAAGGGCGGCCAGGTGCCGCTGGGATAGTCCCACCCGCCGAGCGCATCTTCCCATTGCCCCACAACCGAGCCGGCTGGATTGACTAACGCTAGCTGGGCAAGGTAGGTGTCCCGATAGTCATTGACCCGCGGCCGCCAAACCAATTCTACGGCTAGCGGCTGATCGGCGCGGCTGGTGGGTGTTGTCAACCGGGCGCGCACCAAGTCGATATAGGCAAAGCTTGCTTGTACCGCGCCCACGATGGGCGCGCGGGTCGCCACGGCAACCTGCACCTGCCCAAGCGGCAGTGCCTGTTGTGGCGGTTCGGTTGCCAGCACAGTCAGTGGTTCGCCCGTTTGCTGATCATAGGCGATGAGCCTGAGATTGTATGTGCCCGGTGGGGTAGCCACGGCAATCGGCAACGCCAGGGTAAAGGCGTATGCTGCCGGCCATGCTTGGATGGGGAGCGGCGTCTCATCGGCTTGGGCCAGCAGGTGTCCCGCTGCCGAGTAGAGGCGCAAACTGAAGCTGACAACCGCCGGTAACTGTCTCCGGTCGGTGGGTGGTTGCCAGACTAAATTCGCATAGAGGTATTCGCCGGCGACCACCGTTTGAGACGAAAGCGCGACCTGTTGCAATTGAAGGTCGCCCGCAAAGCGATGGGCGGGCAGCGCCAGCTCGGTCAAGCCATTTGGCGTGGTAGGTGCTTGTTTAGTCTGATAAAGTTCGACGCGCAGATAGTCACGTCCCGGAATGGGCGTCTCTGTAAGTAAGCTAGTGTGATCGCCCAACCAGGTGCGGATCAGCCCTGTAGGGTCATTGACCGTATCATAGAGGCGATAGTGCCAGATGCGGCCAAAATGCTGGGCCAGGGAAAGTAGCGCCTTGTCGGTGGCAAGGGCACGCATGGCAAAAAAGTCACTGCTCGGATCGCCCCAGCCCAAGCCTGGCGCGCCATCGACACTGCCCGTGCGTACGACAGTTGGACCTAGGGGTGCGGCTGCCAGGGATCTATCCTGCGGCGGGCGATAATCGATCAGGCGATCCACATGGGGCAGTGGCGGCGGCAGCGCCGCGTCCACGCCCACCAAATCGATCGGCCAGTAGGTGGTGAGCGCCGTATAGACCCAGCCGGCATTGACCAAAATGGCGTCGCCCGGTCGCCAGGCCTGGGCGATCTGGGCCACGGCGGCGCGATGATCGTCGCTCTGAAAAGCTGGCGTAAACCAGAAACGGTATAAACTCCACCCATTGAGCAGCAGCAGCCCGATCACGATCACGCGGCCCAAGTTGCGCTGACGCTTGTGCAGCGCGAGGATCGCGGCGGCGAGTAGAATCAGCAGCGGCGGCGCATAGGTAAACAGATAGCGCACATGATAAAGCGGCGTCAGCCAATCGGTAATGGCATAGATGAGCCCGATCGGCACAAGTACATAGGCCGCTAAAATGGTGTAGGTTGGTGATGGATGATTTAATTTCGCGTAGTGATAATTGGCAATCAATAGAATCGCTAAAAAGGGGAGCAGCCAATACCATGTCAAGGCATTGGGCGCGCTCTGGCCGCTGATCAGCGCGCTGCTGCTTTCCGCCAGGGAGGCAATCAACTGGGCCCCGGTTGCCCAGGGTGTTCGCCAAGGGGGAACTGGCGGATCGGTGGCCTGCCGCCAGAAAACCGGTAGCCAGGGTGCCCAGAGGAGAATCACGGCAAGCTGGGCCGCGATCCATTGAACAAGTAGCCGCAGACGACCCTGCCGTCGGTGCCTTGCCCAAAGCAGCAGCGCAATCCCGTTCAACGTCACCAAAGTAAAAAGAAAATAGTAGAGCGTGTAGAGACCCGCGGCCGCGGCGATAACATAAATGAACAGCCAGCCATAACGTTGCGCCATGCCTGTTGCGCCTTGCCACCATTGCAGCAGAGCCCACAGGCAGAGCAGCCCCAGCAGCGCGCCCAAGGTATACATACGCACTTCTTGACTGTACCAGATGTGATAGGGATTGATTGCCGCCAGCCACAGCGCAACCACGGCTAGTTGGGGCGTATAGAGCTTGCGCCCGAGCGCCATTACCAGTGCAACAATCAACAGGCCACAGCACAAACTGGGCCAGGCATAGAGAAATTCCAGTCCAAAGGCCGGTGTCGGGTGGGTAAGGGCTTGCCAGAAATGGAGTAACAGATAGTAGCCTGGCGGGTGGATGTCACCCGCAGTGTGGCGTAGCAGCGCGGGTATGTTCTTTTGCGCCAGCGCGACGCTCACTGTCTCGTCATACCACAGTGATTCGGCCCCCAGTCGATAGAGGCGCAGCGCAAAGCCCACCAAAAGGCCCGCCAAGGTGAGTAGGCGCAGCTTGGCGGGCTGATGCCATAAGCGCGATCGTGCTTCGGCGGAGATTGCTGTCAAGATACCAACCTGTCTGTTTTTTACAATGCTTTTGACGGATCAAGCAGATGCTATCACGGTCGTCACCTTCGTGCCAAATGTGAATATCCAAGCGTAGTACAGCGTAATCGAGATATAACGATTACGCCAACGTTAAATTTCATCACCTGCTGCTCTGAATTCATTCAACACGAATTTAAAGTTGTCGTACTACTTAATTTTGCTGCAATCAACCTTTGGCATTCTGTACCGCTTCAGCTAAAATAGCAGGCCATGTCTACAATAGCACACCAACCGCGTGCCAGACGCGCCGACTCCCTGCTAAAGCGGCTACCCAAGCTCTTGGCTACATCTTCTGCCAGCTTGGTTATGGTCGCGTTGCTTTGGGGTCTGTGGTCGCTGACCAGCATCCCTGTGCAGATCACAGTGGATGGCGTCACGGAAAGGGTGTATACCCATCGGCGCGCCATTGACGAGCTTTTGTTGGATCTGGGCATGAAGCTTCATGCCAATGATCATATAACCCCTGCGCTGACAACCGCGATTCGCAGCCCATTGTCGATTACCATCGAACGCGCCCGGGTTGTGCAGATTTGGGCCGATGGGCGACAATGGGAAAGCGCGAGTTGGGGCAAAACGCCCTATGAAATTCTGACGGAAGCTGGCGTTGCTGTGGACAAGTATGATCGGGTGCAGATCAATAATGATCGGATCCAGGTCGATACGCCGCTGTTGCCCGTGCGCCGTACCCAGTTGCCATTGACCTATAGCCGTGGCTATGCCTGGGACAATTGGCTCACTGCGCCAATGCCATTGCGCTTGTATCGTGCCCTGCCCATGACGGTGAAGGATGGCGGCTTGCCCTTTACCATCCGCACAACAGCACAGACTGTGGGTGAGGCCCTCTACCAGGCGGGTATTGCTATCTATTTGGGCGACTCGGTGCAGCCGCCGCTTAGTAGCCAGGTAACACCGGGCTTGCGTGTCCAGATTCAGCGTAGCAAGCCGCTGCTGCTGCGTATCGATGACCGGGTGATCAAGACCCGCTCACGCGCCCAGACAGTGGGCGATGCCTTGGTGGAAATTGGCGTGGGCATTTCGGGGTTGGATCAGATCTCGCCTACGCTGGACACGCTGATCAAGGATGATCTTGAAATTGCGATTACACGTGTACACGAGGAGATGGAGGTTACCGAGCAGATTGTCTCCTTTGAAACCGTTTTTCAGCCCGATGCCACCCTGGCCATTGATACGCAGCAACAAGCGACCCCGGGTGCCGAAGGCATTACCCGCCAACGCTACCGGGTACGCTATGAAAATGACCAAGAGGCTACCCGCGTCTTGGAAGATACTTGGGTGGCACAAGAGCCAGCACAACGCATCATTGCCTATGGCCAAGCGATTACCCCACAAACTACAACCACGCCCGACGGCCAGCAAATTACCTATTGGCGCAAAATTCGCATGTTAGCCTCTAGCTATAGTGCCAGTACATCGGGCGTTGCAAGGGATGAAGCATGGTATGGGCGTACCTATACGGGAGATGTCATGCGCCAAGGGGTTGTCGCTGTCGATCCGCGCATTATTCCATTGCGTTCCAAGATTTTTGTGCCAGGCTATGGCTATGGGGATGCACTCGATGTGGGCAGTGCGGTGATCGCGCGGCGGATTGACCTTGGCTATGATGACGATAAATTGCAACTATGGAATCGCTGGGTGGATGTCTATCTGCTTTGGCCGCCCCCACCCGCCAGCCAGATCACCTGGGTCTTGCCCAACTTTCCGCGCGTGCCGAATTGATCGCCGAATTGCCATCGCGCCTGGCCCGCAATTTTACGCAAAATACCCGTTTATTTAGAGATTATGCCGATTTGTTATTTGGGCAACAAAACCAGGTGGAATTGTTCTTGTAGGTGCGGTTACAAACCGCACAACTCGGCATCGACCGCGCTTGTGCGGTTACAAACCGCACCTACGAACGAATGCACAAAATTAAATCGGAATAAGGTCTATTATTTGAAGAATAGCGTTTTCGGCCACTGCCAATACAGTAAATGTATGATACGCTCTGTTAATTGTTCCGTAATGTTTTCTTAATTTTGTTGCAGTACAATACCCTGGTATGATGTGTTTTGTCGCTGTGATGAAGTCTAATTTATCTTTTTGAGTTTGGGTTTTTGTCGGTATTCAAAGCCTGAACTTATCTATTTACAGAGAGATTAATAGTACGGCATGCCCCGAACGAAACAAACCAATTCCACGAATTTCCTGAGCGTTGGAATTTTATGCTTATTGATTGTTGCTGGATTCACCCTCCGTGTGTGGGGCATTAATTTTGACCAAGGGATTGGCAGCCACCCTGACGAACGCAGCACCGCTTGTTCCTACGCTCCCTCGCTTCGTCTACCCACCAGTTGGGACGAATTCTGGGACCCACACCGCAGCCCGCTGAATCCACTTTGGGATCTAGGCGCACAACGCCCACGCAGCTTTACCTATGGCCACTTTCCCCTCTATTTGGGCGTGGCAATGGGCGAAGTGTTCCATACCCTGGCACCCATTGTGGCGCCCATTATGGCGCCGGTGGCGGCAACCCTGGGTCTGCCCGAAACTGCGGTCGCATTGATGGCGCGTGCCCATGAAGCGTGTGATGGTATTGCCGTTGCCGGGCGCTTTTTGATCGCGCTCTTTGATACGCTGACAATTTGCTTGCTCTTTTTGTTGGGCAAGCGCATGTTCGGGCCGGGCGCGGGTCTGATCGCCGCGGCGTTTTATGCGTTTACCGCACAAGCCATTCAACTAAGTCACTTTTTTGCCATGGATCCGGCCAGCACAACCTTTACGGTATTGGCGGTTTTGGGTGGCGTGCGCATGGTGCAAGCGCGTTCCTGGTCGGCCACGGTCTTGACGGGGATCGCCGCGGGACTGGCGATTTCCTCGAAGTTTAGCGCACTGCCCATTCTGGCCGTGCCCATCGCCGCCGTTATCCTCATCATTTGGCGCGAGCAGACACTTAGCCGCGCCGAAGGCCGCGCGGTCAATGCGCGCATCCAACTGAATGCGCTGTTGGCTGTGCCGCTGGCGTTGGTATTAGCTTTGGTGGTTTTTGCCATCACCAGTCCCTATGCGATTCTGGACTGGGAAAGCTTTATCCGCGCCACATTGGTCGAGCAGGGACGCATGGTGCGCGGTATTGCCGACATGCCTTTTACGCGTCAATATCGCAACACAACGCCCTACCTCTATTTTATCGAGCAGCAATTGGCTTGGGGGCTATGGTGGCCCTTGGGCGCGGTGACTGCGCTCGGTGTGATTCACGCGCTTGGCATCTTGCTCTACAGCATGATTCTGCTGGTTTACAATCGTTTCATGGCCGTAGATGCGGGTCCACGTCGCTTGTTGACCGATACACAGGCGGCCTATATCGTCGTGTGGAGTTGGGTCTTGCCCTACTTCGGTTTGACGGGCGCGTTTCTGGCCAAGTTTAACCGCTATATGAGTCCGGTGCTGCCCTTTGTGCTGCTCTTTGGCGCTGGCTTAATTTGGGCGCTCTGGCACGCATTTAAACCAAAACCAGTGGCGGCCGCGCCAATTGTCGATGATTATTCGCTGGTCGATGACACACCGGCCCTGATCGCGCCGCCCACGCGTCGCCCTGTCGCTGCCTTCTTCACTTCGAGCTTGGCCGTGTTGTTGACGGTGATTGGCATTGGTGGTGGCCTCTTCTGGTCGTTGACCTATGTCAATGGCGTCTATAACCATGAGCACACCTGGATCACGGCCAGCCGTTGGGTCTATCAAAATGTGCCAAGCGGCTCGTTGATCCTGTGGGAACTCTGGGATGATCCGCTGCCCAAAACGATCCCTGGCGAACCAGGCATGGATATGGGCAGCACGAATTTGCGCAATATCGACTGGAGTCCTTACGAAGAGGACACCGCCGAAAAGTATGCGATCATGAAAGCGAAGCTGCGCGAGGCCGATTATGTGATCTATAGCTCCAAGCGCATCTACGATAGTGTGGACGAATTGCCCGAACGCTACCCCATGACCAATCGCTACTATGCCGCCATGTGGAGTGGTGAATTGGGCTTTGAACTGGCACAAGAAGTCACCTCGCCGCCGCGCCTGTGGGGCTTTGTGTTCGATGATCGCCACGCCGACGAAAGTTGGAGCTTCTACGATCATGCTCAGGTGTCAATCTTCAAAAAGGTGCGCGAACTCAGCGATGCCGAATATGATGCGCTCTTTGCTGGGACATGGGAAAGGGCGATTCCCTATTATGTGGGGGAGGGATCGGCGCTCGATCCTTTTTTAAACGCCGTGGGATTGGGGGGCACGCAGGAAAGTGAAAGCCGTGGGCTGATCAATCGCGTCATTGCCCTGGTTTCCGAGAATTATGGTGCCGCCCCCGAACTATCCTCCGCCGAGCGACCGTCACTCATGGTGGAGCCGCCGCTGGCCGAATTGCCTGTGGTGGACAACTATCGCTGGAACCGTTTGGCCAGTGAAAATACGGGCATTGGTGTGCTCTGGTGGTGGGCGGTTGTAACCCTGTTGGGTTGGGTGGCCTGGCCTTTTGCCTTTTGGATCTTCCGGCCCCTACGCGATCGTGGCTATTTCTTGAGCCGAGCCTTGGGGTGGTTGTTGGGCGGCTGGTTGCTCTGGGTTTTGGCGAGCTTTCGCCTAGCGATCAACTCGGTGGCGAATGCCTGGTTAACGGTAGCGGTGTTGGCGATTTTTGGGCTGGCCGTGGTCATTCTACAGTGGCGCACATGGCGCGCCTTTCTGCGCGAGCGTTGGCCGCTGCTGCTCTTTGGCGAATTGCTCTTTGCCGCGGCCTATCTCTTTTTCATTCGCCTGCGCATGGGCAATCCCGACATCTGGCAACCCTGGTTTGGCGGCGAAAAGTTTATGGAATTTGCCATGCTCAACGGCACGCTGCGCAGCCCCTACTTTCCACCCGTCGATCCCCATTTCGCGGGCGGGGTCATCAACTACTACTATTTCGGCATTTACTTGGTCGCCTATCTGATCAAGCTGACCGGCATCTATGCCGAAGTGGCTTTTAATTTAGCGATTCCTACGCTCTTCGCCCTGACGGTCAGTAATGCCTTTGCCGTTGCCTATGCTGCCGTACAAAGTAAGCTGCCGCGCGTCGCACCGCTCTACCCTGGGCCCAAGCCAGTTGCGGGTGAACCTGTTGGCATAGCAAGTACACAAGCCACTGCGCTGCCCGGTACTGCGGATTTGCCAACCGTGCCATCCTCTGAACCCGCAGTCGTACCAGAGGATGAAACTGCCGAAATGCAAGCGGTTGTGCCGCCGCCGCGGGATCACTGGCGCTATGGGATTGGGGCCGCATTGTTGGGGCCGCTCTTTGTAGCGCTGCTGGGCAACTTGGACAGTTTTGCCCAAGTTGTGCGTAACTTGGCGCGCATGAGCAACAGTTCCTTTCTCAGCCCCTTTGGCATCGTCGAGGTGATGGGGCGATCCGCGGCTGGCTTGCAAGCGGTGTGGCGCGGTACCCAGGAATTGCCCCCCTATGATTTTTGGGGCCCCAGCCGTGTGATCCCCAACACGATCAACGAATTTCCCTATTGGAGCTTTCTCTTTGCCGATCTGCACCCCCACCTGATCGGGATTCCCTTTGGCGTCTTTTTTCTGGCGCTGATCCTGGTGCTCTTCTATGATCTGACGGCGCGCCAAGGGGTGACTTGGCGGCGCGGGATTGGGTTGCTCGTGATCTTTGCGCTCATGTTGGGCACGCTGGCCAGTGTCAACCTGTGGGAGTTGCCCACCTATTTTGGGTTGGGCGTGTTGGCCTTTGTTGCTGGTCAATATCGGGGGCAGGGGCGCATCCGTTGGGGTGTGACGCTGCTGGTGGCGGTGGCCTATTTGGTCGGTGCCTATCTGCTCTATTGGCCCTTCTTCCACAATTATGTCAATGTCGGCGCGAGCGGGGTGGGGCTGGTGAAGGAAGGCGATCTGGCGGGACAATGGCTGCTGATTTGGGGCTTCTTTGGCTTTATCTTGCTCAGTTGGCTGGTCTATACGGCCACGCGCTATACCAAACGGGGCAGCGGCAGTGAACGTTGGTTGGCGACGAGCCTGCGTTACTTGGATCGCCTGCCGCGTTATCTGTACCTGCATCAACTCTGCGTGCAGCGACCGACGCTGGGCTATTTATTGACGTTGGCGCTGCTGCCCTTGACTGCCGTGGCGGGTGTGGGTGCGTTGCTGCTGGGGCGCACCGTGTTGGCGATCTGTCTGGTTCCACTTGGGCTATTGTGGTTGCTACTGTGGCGACGTAGCCGCAACGCCGATGCCGGCACTCTTTTTGTCGTGCTCTTGATGATCACTGGGTTGGCCCTGTTGGCGGGCACCCAACTCATTTTCTTGAAAGATTTTTTGGCTGGCGGCGATGCCTATCGCATGAACACTGTCTTCAAATTCTTCAATCAGGTGTGGGTGTTGTGGGGCATTGCGGCGGCGATTGCGTTGCCGCGGCTCTGGCAAGGCTATATTCTGCAAAAGGGCGCCCGCCAGCTCATCGGGCGAACCCTATGGAGCGTGGCGTTGACATTGCTCTTGGTCGCCAGTTTCGCCTACCTGATCTGGGGCACGCCGGCGCGCTTGGATCAGCGCTTTCCTGGTTGGCGGCCAGCGATTGGCACCCTCAATGGATTGGACTTTATGCGCGAGGGGGTCTTCTATTGGCCAGATCAGAACAATCCTGTGGAGCTGCGCTATGATTGGGACGCGATTCAGTGGTTGTTGGCGAATGTGCGCGGCAATGCGGTAATCATGGAAAGTTCGCAAATTGCTTACTACCGCGAAGCGGGTTCGCGCATTGCCAGCATGACGGGTCTCAGCGGCATTACGGGGATGCACGAAGGCGAACAACGCTATGGCGATGTGGTGGGGCTGCGCGGCGCATTGCACAATGAGTTCTGGTCCACCATGGATCTGGGGCGCACGCAACAGTTGCTGGATGAGTTGGACGTCGATCTGCTCTATGTGGGCCCGTTGGAGCACTATCTGCATCCCGAAGGTGTGCAAAAGCTGGCTCATCTAGAACAGACTGGTCTGTTGACCTTGCTCTATGCCAACGAGCGCTCTATTATCTATGCTGTGCCGGGGCGATTGGCACAGACCCAACAGGGCTTTTATGCGCCTGTGCAAGAGACCGCAATGCGATAAGTAATTGACTGTGACCTATGCAAAGCCATCCGCATTGTATACTGAGCAGCGCCATAAAGCACCATTTTTTACAGGAGTAACAATGTACTTATGTGCGGCTGCGGAGTATAACGGATGAGATGTAATGGATAAGCTTGATATGCTTTGGCAATTCCTTTCCTGGTATCTAGCGCTACAACTGCTGACCATTGCTGCCCTGCCTTTCACCCTCAGCCTGTTTGCCAATTTGCCTGATCGGGGCTATGCTTTTGGCAAGAGTGTGGGAATTTTGGCCGTTGGCTTTCTCTTTTGGCTGGGCTACAGCTATGGTTTGCTGCGCAACGAAACGGGTGGTGTCTGGCTGACCCTGTTGCTGGTGGCGATCATCAGTTTTGTCGTAGGGCGCACAACCGTTACACAACTGCTGCAGCGCGATCCAGCCTTGCCCGGTTGGCGCTATATTCTGGGCGTTGAGTTGATCTTTCTGGCGATCTTTGCCTTGTGGGCCATGGTACGTGCCTATGATCCAGCGGTCAATCATACCGAAGAGCCGATGGATCTGATGTTCCTCAACAGCATCTGGATCAGCGCCACCTATCCGCCACAAGATGCCTGGCTCGGCGGCTATGCGATCAGCTACTACTATTTTGGCTATTGGCTGCTGACCACAGTGGGCCGTCTGGCCGCACAGCCGCCAGAGATCGCCTATACCCTGGGGCAAGCCAGTTGGTATGGCTTACTCTGGATTGGTTGTTTTGGCACGGGCTATAATCTGTTGGCGCGACGCAACGGCGTGGGCGATCGGCGTGCGGCGACGGGTGGCCTGTTGGCCGCCGTGTTGGTGGCGGCGGTGGGCAATTTACAGTCGATCCTGGAATGGCTGCACGCTAACAACGTCAATGTAATCGCGCTCGCGCGTTGGTTTGGGGTGCGCAATTTCCCCGACACAGCACCGCAGACCGGCCTTTGGTATATCAGCTATGATTGGTGGTGGTGGCGACCCAGCCGTGTGATCAGTGATCGGCTGTTAACCGGCAATCACATCGAGGTGATTGACGAATTCCCGATCTTTAGTTATATTCTGGGTGATAATCATCCCCATGTGCTGGCCATGCCCTTTGTGATTTTGATGATCGCGTTGATCTTCAATCTCTTTTTAAGCAAGCGCCGTGTTGATCTGCTGGCGAACCCTGCGGCAGCGGAGACTAGTTGGCTCGCTACGCTACGGCAGGCACCCGTTACTTGGCTAGCCGTAGCCCGTACCCTTGTTCCTTTGGGCAGCGTGGGGATTGTCAGTTTAATTATAACCGGCGGCGCACTCGTCTTTCTCAATACGTGGGATTTCCCACCCTATTGGTTGCTCTTGATGGTGACGGTTGGCTTGTTGTTCTGGCGCGCATCGGGGCCAGATGCAGCGCGATCGCATGGTACACGGTGGGGGCAAGCGACCTTGGCGGCGCTCATCGGCGGCGTGCTGGTGTTGGTCGGCTTGCTGATCCTTTATGTGCCCTATTTCTTAACCGCCCAAAGCCAAGCGGGTGGCATTGTGCCCAATCTATTTAACCCCACGCGCTTTGCTCAATTTTTCGTCATGTTTGGCTTTGCACTGTTGGGGCTCTGTGCGTTGCTAGGGTTGGCTTGGCAGATGCTATCTTCTGCGCCGGCGACACCGCCAACCAAGCCTTGGGTGTCACTTGGCATCATTGCCGCCTTTGTCTATGGCCTGCCGATGCTCTTTTTGATCGCCAGCATGATTCTGGCAACAACGCCACGCGGCCAGCAAACGTTGGCCGCGAATATGCAATTGCCTGCCGGCGCGGCTAGTTATGTATCCTTCATTCTAGCACGCTGGGGCGCACAATTTTGGACTTTTCTGATCTTGGGTGCGCTGCTCATCTTGGTACTCTGGCTGATCTGGCGTGTGATTGAACGCTTTTGGGCGAGCGACCGCGTGGATACGCCTTCCGGTGAACAGGCATCCATGTTATTTGTGCTGCTGCTGGCCGCGCTGGGATTACTCTTGGTCTTTGCGCCAGAATTTGTCTATCTGCGCGATAATTTTGGCAGCCGTATGAACACGGTCTTTAAATTCTACTATCAGGCGTGGCTACTCTTTGGTCTGGTGGTGAGCTATGTGGTTGTGGTTGTGCTTTCCGAGCTACGCACTAGCGCGCGTGTCAAAGGCCAGCCCTTGATCCGCTTGGGAACAAATGTCTGCGCAATGTTGTCTCTGGTGATAGCACTGACCGGAATCGTCTTTCCGGTAGCCGCGGCCTATAGCAAGACGGGCGGCTTTGCGGGCACGCCCACCTTTGACGCCACCGCGTATCTGGTGGATCAAGGGCCGGCAGAATTGGCCGCCGCCGATTGGGTGCGTCTGCATACGGCACCGGATGCACTGGTTGTCGAGGGCAAAGGGGCCAGCTATTATGCCAACTACAACCGTATCAGCACCCTCACCGGGCGGCCTACGTTGCTGGGCTGGGACGGTCACGAATCACAATGGCGTGGCCGGGCCTATGGTGCAATGGCGCAAGGGCGCGCCGAAGCCCTTACGATTATCTACCGTAGCCTCGCCCCCGATGAGATTGCCGGTGTCTTGACTACCTGGCAGATTGACTATGTCTATGTGGGGCCCAGTGAACGCAGCCAATACGAAATCTCTGCGCGTAGCGAGGAAGCTCTGGCCGCTGCTACCGATCTTGCCTTTGAACAGGGTGATGTGCGCATCTACCAACGCCGCCGCTAGTAGACTGTAACCGAAATTATAAGGGATTACAGTAGCATTTTTAATTTTGTGCATTCGTAGGTGCGGTTTGTAACCGCACCTACCAGAACCATCACACCCTGTTTGTTTTGTCGCCCAAAGAACAAATCGGAGTAATGTCTAGTAGATCCCGGCGTAAATAAGGTACCCTATTTTTACCATGATGTACACGAGTAACGTGCCTTATTAACTGCCGTGGTATCTACGCCCAACTGTACTAGTACACTTGGGCGTAAGTAAGACAGTGAATCAGTAGGACAGTAGAACAGTGTTTGTACTGTCTCACTGTCCTACTGAT
>DAOTTR010000122.1:0-9989 GCA_034437715.1 Caldilineaceae bacterium | reverse complement strand
CGCAGAGCCGGCGAGTTAATGCAAACAGATGGGACGTGGCTGAGCGAATTAGGGGTGACGATCGACGGGTGCGCCTTCAAACACATTTTGATTCACAGTGTCTTGCCCTACTCGAACTGGGAGTGGGGGTACGTGGCGCAGAGTGAGTCGGTGCTGGCGGTACGTGAGGCCATCCAACGCAGCCTGCGAAAACTGGGGTATGCGCTGGCTTATCACCAGACGGATAATTCCACGGCGGCGACCTATCATCTCAATGGCCAAGCGGAGGTTGCGGGTGAAGAACGAACGTATCACCCCTTATATCTAGTAGATCCCGGCGTAAATAAGGTACCCTATTTTTACCATGATGTACACGAGTAACGTGCCTGATTAACGGCCGTGGTATCTACGCCCAACTGTACTAGTCTGCCATTTTTGCGACAATTCGCCTCCCGCGCCTTCTATGGTAGAATATGTGTAAGCAGTCAACCTTGAACTGTATACCGGCAACTTACACATCAATCCTAGCCAGCGAAACGCAGCGTCCCTACCCGTTGGCTGGCTGGGGAACTCAGGGAGAACCAATGGTATGAGTACCAAAACAGAGCAAATCCCCATGCGCGCCGTGCCTGGCTACTATTCGAGCACGCCGGGCATCCAGATCGCTATCCAGACGGGGGCCGAAGCCAGCGACGAAGATTTGCAGTTCTTTCAGCAACTCGGCGTCGAGTGGGCCATGGTCGGCATCCGCAATCCCGAGCAACACACGCGTGAGTTTTACCAAAGACTGGTCAAGCGTTTTGGCGACTACGGTCTCAAGATTTACCGGATTACCAATCTGGGCGTCCACAATGTGCCGGAGATTACGCTGAATCTGCCGGGTCGCGACGCCAAGGTCGAGGAATTTAAGCAGTTTATCCGCAATATCGGCGCGGCTGGCATCAAGTACAATACCTATGCCCACATGGCCAACGGCATCTGGTCTTCGGGCCGCGCTGAAGGCCGGGGCGGCATGGATGCGCGGCGGCTCGATATTAAAAATGCGGTCGGGCGCTGGGCCGACAAGACCTACGAAGGCGACTTGACCCACGGACGGCCCTACAGCGAAGAAGAATTGTGGGAAAATTATACCCATCTGATCCGCGAGATTACACCCGTGGCCGAGGAAGCCGGTGTCTTTATTGGCGTGCATCCCGACGACCCGCCCGTCTATGGTTTGGGAGGCATTCCGCGCTGTATGTTCGGCAACTTTGCCAGCTACAAAAAGGCCATGGAGATTGCAGATAGCCCCAACATTGGTGTTTGCTTGTGTGTGGGCTGTTGGCTCGAAGGTGGCGAAGTGGGCATGGGTGTCGGTGTGGTCGATGCGATCCGACATTTCGGCTCGCAAGGGCAACTCTTCAAAGTCCATTTCCGCAACGTGTCGAACCCCATGCCCGAGCCGTGGGTAGAGACCTTGATCGACAATGGCTATCAGGATATGTACGACGTGATGAAGGCGCTGCGCGAAGTGAAGTTCGACGGCTGCATCATTCCCGATCACATTCCGGCCATGCTGGGTGGGCCACGCGTCGGCACAGCCTATTCGATCGCCTACATGCGCGCGCTGATCCAAGCTGTGAACAATGAATTTGGTGGCGCGGCATAGAACAACGGCATAGGTGCATCCAGCACTGATCACTAACCGTGCATGGCGCGGCGGGTCGTCCGCATGGCTGCCGCGCCATGCACGGTTAGAACGTCGAAGCACGTTTACATCCCTTATGATTTGGATTCCTCACGACTCAATTTTTTGTTGACAATCGAATTGGCAGCCGATATACTGATGAGTAGACTAGGTTGTCAGCACGCAGGAACAGCAGCCCCACGAAATCGTGTAGTTGACCCCACGTAAAGCGATCAAAGCCGGTTAGGCTTTGATTTTTTAGGCCGATGCCGTGAAATGAGCAATTTTACAACCTGACGCAGACCTAGCAACGATGGTCAGCGAACGACGCTGTGGACTGTTCCTTCTTTATGCAATATCTTGCAATAGAAGAATAGACAAACAGTAGATGTAGAATCCTCAATAGGCGGCGCGGCAGATACACGAGCAAATAGAAGATGTCAGCAGAAAGTACAGACCTTCGTCTCATTTTAGTGACTGGTGCCACCGGCTATATTGGCGGGCGACTTGTGCCCATCCTGTTGGAGAGGGGCTACCGCGTCCGTTGTATTGTGCGCGATCCGGCGCGCTTGCAGGGTCGTCCCTGGCACAGTGCCGTCGAGATTGTGAAGGGCGACGTACTCGACGCCGACAGCCTCATTCCGGCTATGCAGGACGTTTCCGCGGCTTATTATCTGGTGCATAGTCTGGCCGGCGGTTCTGATTTTCACCAGCGCGACCTTACCGCCGCGCAAAATTTTGGCGATGCTGCCCGCACAGCAGGCGTTGCGCGCATTATTTTTCTTGGTGGCCTGGCCGAATCGTCAACCGGGCTCTCGGAACATTTACGTTCGCGCCAGCAAACGGGCGATACGTTGCGCGCTTCCCGTATCCCAGTCACAGAATTTCGCGCGGGGGTTATTATTGGCTCAGGTAGCCTCTCCTTCGAGATGATTCGTTACCTGACCGAGCGTGTGCCCATTATGATCTGCCCGCGTTGGGTCTATACCCGCACCCAGCCGATTGGCATTCGGGAAGTGCTGGAATACCTGGCAACGGCGCTCACAATACCCGAAACCACGGGTCGCGTCATCGAAATTGGCGGTGCAGAAGTCGTCACCTATGGCGAGATGATGATGACCTATGCAGAGGTCCGTGGCCTGAAGCGGTGGATGGTGCAGGTGCCCGTGCTGACACCGCGCTTGTCATCCTATTGGGTAAACTTAGTTACACCGATCCCCGCGGCCATTGCCCGTCCGCTGATCGAAGGACTGCGCAACGAAAGTATTGTGCATGATCCCAATGCCCAGTCATTGTTTCCCGACATTCAGCCGGTGGGATATCGCACGGCAGTCGAACGGGCACTCGCCAAGCTGCAAGCAAGCACTATCGAGACCACTTGGAGCGATGCCCTAAGCACTAGTCAAGGGGACGTGCCGCCCGTCATCTTAACAACGCAGGAAGGCATGATTCTGGAGCAGCGCCAATGTGTTGTGGCTGCCTCATCCGCGGATATTTACACCATTTTTATTGGGCTAGGGGGCCAGCGCGGCTGGCTCTATATGAATTGGGCATGGGAAATCCGTGGGCTGATGGATCGCATGATTGGTGGCGTGGGATTGCGGCGCGGTCGCCGCCATACAGATGAATTGCGGGTGGGAGACGCACTCGATTTCTGGCGAGTAGAGGCTGTAGAGCCAGAACACCTGCTGAGATTGCGTGCTGAAATGAAGGTGCCTGGAAAAGCCTGGCTACAATTCCAGGCAACGCCGCACCCAGAGGGGCAGACATTGCTCACGCAAACTGCATTCTTTGCGCCCAAGGGGTTGCTGGGATGGCTTTATTGGTATGCACTATACCCACTCCACGGGCTAATCTTCAGTGGTCTCATCGACCAGATTGCTCAGCGAGCGGTTATGCTGAATCAAGAGCGCTCATCATAGATCTGGCGCTGGCGACGAACAAGATAGGGATACGCGCCATGCTCAGCCTTCCAATGGCTGTTGGATGCTGAGCATGGCGCGCACCTGTTGATAGAAATTACTTGATAGCACCTACAGACTTATAGTCTTACTTGCATATTATATAAATTGGCATAGGTGACACCCAATGCGAACCCAGGCAGAAAAAGGCAGTGAATTTCGCGCGCTCCACAAACGCGATCGCGCATTTATCATCCCCAATCCTTGGGATATGGGCACGGCGCGCATCCTGGCGCAGCTTGGCTTCGAGGCGCTGGCGACGACCAGTTCTGGCTATGCGTTTTCGATTGGGCAGCGCGACAACACGGTTGGGCGCGCGGCCATGCTGGCCCATGTGCGCGATATTGTGGCCGCCACCGATTTGCCCGTCAGCGCCGATCTGGAGAACGGTTTCGGCGACAGTCCCGAATTTGTCGCCGAAACGATTGGGTTGGCCGCGGCAACCGGACTGGTCGGGGCTTCGATTGAAGACGCCACCTATCGCTCAGACGATCCAATTTACGACCAGGCCTTGGCCGTTGACCGTATCCGTGCGGCGGCAGAAGTGGCCAACGCGTTGCCCTTTCCCTTTATGCTGACCGCCCGTGCCGAAAACTATCTGGTTGGCCGGCCCGACCTGAACGATACAATCCAACGCTTGCAGGCCTATCAAGCAGCGGGCGCGCATGTGCTCTATGCGCCCGGCCTGACGAACCAGGATGAGATTGCGACGGTGGTGCGTTCGGTTGATCGACCGGTGAACGTGATCATGGGGCGGCAGGGCATGTACCTTTCCCTGACCACCCTTTCGGAGATTGGGGTGAAACGGGTCAGCGTAGGCAGTGCACTATCGCGGGCAGCGTTGGGCGCATTTCTGCACGCGGCCCAGGAAATGCGCGACCACGGCACCTTCACCTTCGCCGATGAGGCCGTGAGCTTTGGCGCGATCAGTGCCATGTTCGATGCGTGATCGTTCAGCGCAAACGTCAAGCAAACGGGCGTGCATGGGAAACCAGTGCGCCAGCCAAAGGAGGTATCCACCAATGAAGCCACTGATTCGGCCTTTTTCTGACAATGACATGGCGGAAATCGTTCAGTTATCCCTATTGGCCTGGGAACCGGTTTTTCATTCCTTTCAACAGGTATTGGGCTCCGTGATCTATATGCACATCTATTCCGATTGGCAAACCAGTCAAAAAGAGGCTGTTACCGCCGTTTGCCAGGATGTGGCGAAATATACGACGTTGGTCGCGGAAGTCGCAGGTCACGTTGTAGGTTTTCTGGCGTATGAAGTAAATCACACTGAGCAGACCGGTGAAGTTTACATGCTGGCCGTGCATCCGGCCTATCAAAAACGGGGCATTGGTACCGCATTAAACGAGCTTGCCCTCGCAGAGATGAAAGAACGCGGCATGAAGCTGGCCGTGGTTGGCACGGGTGGCGATCCAGGCCACGCGCCGGCCAGAAAAGCCTATGAAAAGGTAGGATATACGGCCTTGCCGCTCGTGCGCTATTACAAGGATCTATAATATAATTTGTGGGGCAGCCGCAGAATTTTGCGATGTTCACCCTATAGTATCCACCTAAATCGAGGCAAGAGGAACCAGCATGAAAATTACCGACATCAAAACCTATCCCCTCAAGGCGGCGCGCGATATTTTTGTCGTCAAAGTCGAGACCGATGAAGGCATCTATGGCCTGGGCGAAGGGGGTTGTTCTTCGCGCGAATTGGCCGAAGCCGAGGCCGTCAAACATTTTAGCCGCTTCCTGATTGGCATGGACCCCATGCGCATTGAGCACATTTGGCAAAAATGTTATCGCAGCAACTATCACGAAGGCGGGCGCGTCCTGACCGGGGCGATCAGCGCCATCGATATTGCGCTGTGGGATATTATGGGCAAAAAGCTTGGCGTCCCCGTCTATCAACTGCTGGGCGGTGCGTGCCGTGAGCGCGTCTTTGGCTTTCCTACCGTCTCGCTGAATGACCCCGATTGTCTGGCGGTCTGCCAGGATTATATCGACGCCGGCTGGCCCTGTTTGCGTCTGGTTGCTGCGACGCCAATTCCAGGCTGGGCCAAGGGCTTGCATGCCGCCGACCCCGATGCGCAGAACATGTTCGAGCCGCGGGCTTCCATCGCCGCCACGGTTGATAAGCTGACCGAACTGCGCGCCAAGCTCGACAAGGCCATTCCGCTGGGAGTCGAGTATCACCATCGCCTGAGCGTGGCCGAAGCCGCAGCCTTCTGTCAACAGGCACCCGTTGGCTCCATGGCCTTCCTCGAAGAACCGATCCGCGACGAGACGCCCGAAGCCTATGCGGCGCTGCGCCAGATGACCGGCGTGCCCTTTGCGATTGGCGAAGAATGGTCGAGCAAGTGGCAGGCGCGCCCCTACATCGAACAGGGCTTGACCAATTTCTGCCGCCTGGATGTCTGCAACATCGGTGGGTTGACCGAATCGATGAAGGTCGCCGGTTGGAGCGAAGCGCACTACATCGACATTATGCCGCACAATCCGCTAGGTGCCGTCTGCACCGCGGCCACCATTCACATGTGTTTCGCCGTCAATAACTTTGCTTGGGTGGAAATTAATCCGGGCATTAACGAAAGCGGCTCGGCGCTCTTCCCGGTGCAGCTCGAACGGCAAGGGGCATTCTTTCCCCTGCCCACCCGCCCCGGCCTGGGCGTGGAATTCGACGAATCTGCTGTCGCCGATCATCCCCATTCCCTAACCGATATGCCGCACTTTCACAAGCCAGATGGTAGCCATACCAACTGGTAAGCGATGGTCTGCTTCGGAGATCAGGATTTCTAAAAATAGGCCAATCAAAAAGCCCCGTGGTTTGACCACGGGGCTTTTTGCATTTCTCACTTGGCCAGCATTTCTGCTATCCCAAATTACTTGACTTCGACGCTGGCGCCTTCGGCTTCCAACAGTGCTTTCGCATCTCTGGCCGCATCCTTGGTGACCGCTTGCAGCACAGGGGCTGGCGCGCTTTCGACCAAATCCTTGGCTTCTTTCAGGCCTAGGCTGGTCAGGGCACGGACAACCTTGATCACGTTAATCTTCTTGGCGCCAGCTTCCTTCAGGATGACATCAAACTCGGTCTGCTCCTCAACCGGCGCAACTTCGGCGGCTGGGCCAGAAGCGGCAGCCATAGCTACAGGAGCAGCGGCGCTAACACCCCAGGCTTCTTCCAACAGTTTGACCAGTTGGGCAGCTTCCAGCAAGGTAAGACCATCAAGTTGTTCTTTAATCGAATTTAAATCTGCCATAATCCTTCGTTCTCCTAAAATTTTCTAAAAATCAAATCGTTTCAAAGACAAACCCTAGCATTTTCGAGCATACACCACTAATCATCAGGCGGCTTCGGCTTCTTTCTGCTTTTCGACATGGGCGTTGATAACACGGGCCAAGCTCGCGGCTGGCGCATTGATGATGCGCACCAATGAACCGGCTGGGGCATTGATGGTGCCAAGCACCATCGCCAAAACTTGCTCTTTGGTCGGCAGGTCTGACAATGCCTCTGCTTGCGTCGCATTGAGCACAGACTTCTGTAACACAGCGCCGCGGATTTCAAGTACTTTCGCTTCTTTGATCCAGCCTTTGAGTGCGGTTACGCCTTTACCAATATCTTCGCCAATGAAGATGACGGCATTAGTGCCGTTCAACAGCTCATCCGGTTGTGCATAACCCGTTTCGCCCAATGCAATTTTGAAGAGCGAGTTCTTTACAACGGTACAGCTTGTTTCGTGCTCTTTCAAACGGTTACGCAACGCACGAAGTTGTGCTACGTTTACACCTTTATAATTGGTGATAACAAGCGCCGAAGCGTTACGGATTTGCTCGCGATATTGAGCAACCAATTCCTCTTTTTTCTGACGTGTAATTGCCAAGTGATATTCCTCCTTTCAAAAAGGATAAAAAGACGCCTTTACGTGGCGTAAAGGCGTCTTTAGCAAACTATTAGGTCATTCTGCATACAACAGGCCTCCACCATACAACAGATGCAGCCATACGAATGGGCACGCAACGCGTAGATGAGCCTTGTGCTTACCTAACCTCCACAACCTTTCGCCTCAGCAGGCTGTATTCATTTACACTTGCACCTGCTATCTTTAGCGCTGATTCAGCGCGTGGAGTCTATTCAGTTGTGGGAAAACTAGTAGATCCCAGCGTAAATAAGGTACCCTATTTTTACCATGATGTACACGAGTAACGTGCCTGATTAACTGCCGTGGTATCTACGCCCAACTGTACTAGTATACCTTATAAAGCGTTTACGTGCAAAGCACTAGCCGCCGCAATATCAGTCTTGATACCGGGGCCCATTGTGCTGGCCAGCGTAATGCGATGGATATAGTTGCCCTTTAGCGAACCGGGTTTGGCCGCGATCAGCGCTTCCATCAGGGCAGCAAAATTGCCCAGAAGCTTTTCCTGGTCAAAACTGGCTTTACCAATCGGCACGTGGATGTTGGAAGTCTTATCGACACGAAATTCAACACGCCCCAAACGCGCTTCGCGGATCACTTGGGGCAACTCTTCCGCCGGCACGATGGTGCCTGTCTTGGGGCTGGGCATCAACCCACGGGGACCAAGGACGCGACCCAAGCGACCAACGATGCGCATCATATCGGGTGTTGCCAAGACAACGTCAAAATCCGTCCAACCCTTTTGGATTTCATCGGCCAAGTCTTCGGCACCGACGCGATCCGCACCAGCCTCGGCGGCCAATGTTTGACCTTCGGGGTTGGCAAAAACCACAATGCGCACAACGCGGCCTGTGCCATTGGGCAAAGTAACGACACCACGCACCTGCTGTTCGGCATACCGTGGGTCTACGCCCATACGCAGATGCAACTCAATCGTCTCGTCAAATTTTGCGGTCGCGGTTTCTTTGACCAATTTGATGGCTTGGGCTGGTTCATAGAGCTGTGTACGGTCAATCTTTGCGTGAATTTCAGTAAATCGCTTGCTATGCTTTGGCATTTTATGCTCCTTGTGGTGTTAACGGGAAAGATTCCCTCCCACACCTTAAATCAATGGTAATGTAGTAAGAATGACAGCTTGCCAACCTTGGCTAACTGGGTGCTGTGTATGCTCGATCATGAAATCAGTAGCTTACACAAGCAATTACGCTGCGCTATACCCTAGTCGATAACCGTAATCCCCATGCTGCGGGCGGTGCCTTCGACCATACGCATGGCGCTTTCCAGATTGATGGGGCCCAGATCTTTCAGCTTGATCTCGGCAATCTCGCGCACTTGTTGGCGATTGATCTTACCAACTTTAGTTTTGTTGGGTTCAGCACTGCCACTGGTAATACTCGCTGCCTTTTTGATCAAATCAACGGCTGGCGACGTCTTCATGACAAAGTTGAAGGAATTATCCGAGAAGATGGTGATCTCCACGGGAATTACTTGACCAATCAATGATTGCGTTCTTGCATTGTATTCTTTGCAAAACGCCATAATATTCACACCTTGCGGACCAAGTGCAGTACCCACAGGCGGTGCGGGATTTGCTTTGCCTGCATTCAACTGCAATTTTACGATCGCTTTAACTTTCTTTGCCATTTCCTACTCCTTCTGGTTCTGGTAAACGCTTGTCAGCTCCCAGGGGCCAGTGGTTCAAAATAATTGATTACTCACCTAGAAAGCAACAATTACAAACTAGGCATCGCGTTCTAACTGCAAAAAGTCAACTTCGACGGGGGTTTCCCGATTGAAGAAACTCACTAATACTTTGGCCTTGCCTTTATCGGCATCGATCTCTTCCACAATACCGTTAAATTCAGCAAAGGGGCCGCTCATAATGCGCACATGTTCGCCAATGTTGAAGCTGACCTTGAGCTTGGGCTCGTCAGATTCAATGCGCTGCATAATTTTGCCAATTTCTTCAGGACTCAATGGCGTTGGTTTATTGCCCATGCCTACGAAACCCGTAACACCAGGGCTGTTGCGGACAACATACCAACTGTCTTCGTCCATGATCATATTGACCAGGACATAGCCTGGAAATACGCGGCGCTCGACTTCGCGGCGGACACCGTTGCGAATCTCGATTTCCGTCTCGGTGGGGACAACCACTTCTAAAATGCGCTCCGTCATCCCCATAGATTCGGCGCGGTGTTCAATATTTTTCTTTACTTTATTTTCCATGCCGGAATAGCTATGGATGACAAACCACTGACCAACAGCCTTTTCTGTTTCTGCTTCTGCATCAAGCTGGGCCGCAATCTCAGCATCCAAAGCCGCCCAGTCATCAACGGCGATTGATTCATTCGGTTGCCGATTGGCGGACTCTGTCGTCACGGTTTTCTCCTTACACCTATACGCAATCACGGACAACTGCTAAAGGGGCAATTGCTGTAGCACCCTTGAGGAAGCCTAGTACAGTTGGGC
>DAOTTR010000121.1:0-4943 GCA_034437715.1 Caldilineaceae bacterium | reverse complement strand
CCCCCAGCCGTTCCAGCCGAGCCAGCACATCCAGCGTACCGCAGAACTTTTATGCTCCAGTAAAGGCGGCAGAAAATGGGCAAGCGCCTCGCTGTGAAACTCTTCCAGCATATTCAGTGCATAAATAACGACGCCGGGATGGGGACTGGTCAAACTTTGCTGAAGCAACTCCAGACTAGCACGATCCGCTTGGAAAGTTGAGTTGCCCTGGATGATGCGCTGCCGTAACGCTTGCTGCACACGTTTGGGATAGAGCCGACCCAGTGCGAAGGCAATGGCTGCCCATCCAATTAGGATGGGTAACAGTACATAAGCAAGCTGCAGTGCCGTCAGGTGTAAAATATTGGTCAAACCAACTAAGATCAAGCCGGCTAAACCGACGGCACAGGGATAAATGATGCCATCGACGGTGGTCTGGGCGCGTGTACGTAACGCCGCCGGCAGCGGTTGATAAAGTAGGTTGGCGGCTGTATTGCCCGATGCATCCATCACTTGTCGCGTCAGGTTGAGACTGACCGCGAGCCAGAAGAGCACTAAGGTCAACTGGGAAAATGTCCCTGTGATCACCATCAAGAAAGCACCGAATAACAAGAGGATGGGTGTAAGCAAGATGGCGGTGCGCACACCATAACGGCTCAGGACCCGGCTAGCCAGGAACATTTGGCTAAAGAGACTTAGCCCACCGACAACACCGCTAAAAGTACCTAAGAAACCGGCCATTTGATCTTGATTGGTCAAATGATTTTCAATTTGAGCAAAGAAAATATTGTCAATAAAAAGAGAACCGAGGGCAAAGAAGATGTACATGCCGAAAATCAACCGGATGTAGGAATCGGACAGCAGTCCGCCATCTGTGCGCGGGGTTTCGCCCTCTGTTTCTACTTCTTCTGTGTCTAGCGTATGTAACGCGCTGAAATTGCGCGTGATGTGGATCAGGATGCCCAGGGTAACTATCCCGCCCACGGCTGCCACCACCAACAGGTTGGGCGTGCCAACCCACCTGACGATCCCTGGAATGAGGAACCCAACAATGAGAATGGCAATCTGTTGACCCGCGCCCAACAGGCTGAAGAGCCGTTTGCCCTGTTGGAGATTGAAAAGCCGGCCCAGCAGATTCCAAAATGCAGTAAAGGATAGGGTGTTGACAACGCTATCCCAGATGGGCAAACTAAAGATGAACCAGCCGCGTGGCATAAATGCCAAGCCAACCCGGTAGCCGATCAATGTGAGGAGAATAAAGCTAAATTGCCCAATCAGTAATTGGGCTAGCGAATAACGCTGGCTGAGACGTAGATAGACGACTGAAAGTAAAGTTGTAACGATGCTGCCACTAATATAAATATAAGGCAAGCTTTGGGCATCGAACTCATTGAGAAAGAGCGCATAGGCTGCCGTGTTGCCCAAAAGATCAGTTGCGCTGGCCACGATAGCGTAGAGCAGCACCAAGGCTACGACCTTGCCTTCGCCGGGGCGAATATTTGCCAGCCGCGACAGTCGGTGCGCGATGCTCATTCAGGGATTTCCTTGAAAGTTTATAAAAGCCTACTTCTGTACGCCCATCATACATGGTGGGCGTACAGAAGTAGGCTTATGTAAATTTTGTACGCTGATTTTTCTACAAGTTTTCAAGCACAGCCAGCACCGGTTGCTGGGGCGGCGCGGCTAAGAAACCGCTTTGGATAAAATAGGCTAGATAGGTACTCAATTGTTGGCGATCGATCGGTGGACAGACAAGCGTCGGATCGGTAAACGCATTGAGCGTATTTTGGCAATCAAACTTGGGCGCCTGACCATGATCAAATAGTTCGGGCAGGCTGACCTGCTCAGCCGATGGTCGTCTTTTGGCCAGCAATGGCGTGAGACCGCCCAACGCATTTTCCTGTGGTCTGCCCAAACTTAGCAGTTTGGCCTGCCATACGGGCAGTGGTGCTGGTTCAACTGGATACCCAAACGCTTGAACGCCATCAAAAAGCTCACTTAACTGGAGCGCGTGCGGGTTGACGAGATGAAAAACGTTCCGTTCGGGGGCTGTTTGTTGGGCCAGATGGACAATTGCCTTGCTCACATAGTCTACCGGCGTCAGATACCACTCTGCTTGCACCGTCGGCCACATGCCAAGCTGGATACAGCCTTTGATCAAGCGGCAGATGAAGTCATCGGGGTTGTCCCATGTGCCGCTGTGGCTGGCGCCAATGATGACGCCTGGGCGATAGATAAAGACTGGTAATCCCTGTTCACGCGCCAGGGTAACGAGCTTTTCGGCCACCCATTTACTCTGAAAATAGCCCAACAGCGGTTCGTCGTGCTCATCCAGCGCTTCATCTTCATCAATGACTCGTCCATCAAAATGTTTGCGCGCCCCGAACACAAAGACCGTCGAAACATAATGTAACGGCTTAACCTTGCTCTGCGTCGCCAGCCGGATAATCTGCTGCGTGCCGTCTACGTTTGGCCCTTTCAGCGCGCGATAGGGCTGGATAAAGCTCACCACCGCCCCATTATGATAGATAACATCAATCACTTCGGCTAAGTGATCAAAATCTTGCTGTGTTAATCCAAATAACGGCTGTGCCAGATCCCCAACGACGGGAATAATGCGTCCCCGATATGCTTTATCCCAGAGTGCATTGGCAAGCAGCTTGCGTTGGATGCGTTCCAGGCCGGCGTCTCGGTCGGCGCTGCGCACCAGGCAGTAGATATCGGCTTGCGTCTGCTGCAGCAATTCGTAGAGCAAATGAACACCAAGGAATCCGGTGGTGCCAGTCAAGAAGATAGCTTTGACAGGTCCTGACGTATGTTTATTACCAGGGGTCAGTTGATCAAAACGAATCATCGGATCAAGCACGGCTTCCTGTTGCAGTTCTACGCGGCGAACGGCCGAGGCCGGTTTTTTCTCCGTGTGCACATTGGTAACTGTTTCGATGTGCTTGGTCTGCCCCTTCACTTCGACGATCTCTACTTTGGGGACGATCGCTACTTTAGGGGGCTCACTGTTGATCGACGCCTCACTGTTGATCGACGCCAAAGTCTGGTTCAAAAATCCATCGCGACAGGCACGGCGCTGAATCTTGCCGCTCGAAGTTTTGGGAATGGTTCCTGGTTCGAGCAACAGTATCGTGTGAATTTGTACTTGGTGTTCTTGCGTCACTGCTTGTCGGATATTGCCTAGTACTTCATCCAGGGGCAGATTGCGGATGTGTGTGCGCTTCACTTCCTGGACGATGACCAAGCGCTCCTCGCCGTTGATCTCAACCGAGAATGTCGCGCCGGCGCTGTGTTGCAACGCCGGATGGCTTTTTTCCACCGTCTGCTCGATATCCTGTGGGTAATGGTTGCGGCCACGGATGATAATCAGATCTTTGATGCGGCCGGTAACGAATAGTTCCTTGCCTTGTAGAAACCCTAAATCGCCGGTGCGCAAAAATGGCCCTGCGCCTGTATCCGCCAGATAGCCGCCAAAAGTTTCCTTGGTCGCTTCGGGCTGTTGCCAATAGCCGAGCGCGACACTGGGGCCACGGACCCAAATTTCACCCACTTCACTCTCTGCACCGGGTGTCAATTTATCTGGGTGTACGATCACGATCTGCTGATCGGCCCAACTTTGCCCACAGCCAACGAGCGTCTGCCCGCCGGGTTGACCATCAACAACGGGCAACACCTGGCCCTTTTCTAGCGCAGCTTTATCGACTTCTAATAAAATTGGTGGATCGGTACTGAGGCCGCCTGAGACAAATACGGTTGATTCGGCAAGCCCATAGCAGGGATAGAACGCTTCGGGACGGAAGCCATACGGCCCAAAGCGCTCGCAAAAGCGTTGCACTGTTTCGGCCCGCACTGGTTCGGCCCCCGTAACGGCAACGCGCCAACTGCTCAGATCGAGATCGGCACATTGTTCGGGCTTAATTGCTTGGATACAAAGATCATAACCAAAATTGGGCGCACTTGAACCGGTCGCCCGGTAGTGAGAAATGGTGCGCAACCAGCGAATGGGGCGCTGCAAAAAGGCGAGCGGCGACATTAGGATGACGGGAATCCCCAGGTAGAGCGGTTGGAGAACGTGGCCAATCAGACCCATATCGTGGAATAGTGGCAACCAGCCAACACCGATGCTCTGCTCATCATTCTCAAAAGCCGTCGCAATCATCTGTTCATTGTGAAAGACGTTGCCATGTGTGATCATCACCCCTTTGGCGTTGCCGGTAGAGCCAGACGTATATTGCAGAAAGGCCAGGCTGTCGGTATGGAGGGTTGGCGGACGCCACAGTTCTAGATGTTCCACCGCCAGCGTGTCGGTGGGCAAGATAAATTCCTCGGTTAGCTCGGTGCGTTCAGTGAATTGAGCGTTGACTTTGGGCCAAACCGCTTGCGTCGTCAGTGCGACTTTGGGTTGTGCATTGCGTACGATTGCATCCAGACGCGGCATGGGGCGCTTGGAATGGGGTGGATAAGCCGGTACGGCAATCACACCTGCATAGAGGCAACCAAAAAATCCAGTGATAAAGGCTAACCCCGGCGGGTAGAACAAGATGGCCCGTTCACCCGGCTGCACCATGTGTTGCAGGCGTACCGCAAGGGCCTGGGCTTGCCTGTCCAGTTCGGCGTAGGTTATGTTGACTTCCTCGTGGTCGCCATCGGCTAAAAAGGTGTAGGCGACTTTATGGGGCTGCTGTTGGGCGCGCCAGCGCAGCAGATCAACCAGTGTGTCGATTTTTGGACTCGGTAAACTCATGAAATACCTCTTACTCCTCTGCAAAAATATTATTACGTATGCCGAAAATGTTTTGCGGATCAACGGCCTGTTTGGTCTGCTTTAGCAGATCTATGCTCGCCGGGGATAGGGTTTGGGCCATGAAATCCTTGCGTAATTTACCTACGCCATGGTGATGCGAAATAGAGCCGCCTGTGTCCATGATCACTTGGCGCAGCGTATGTTCGATCTGGCG
>DAOTTR010000120.1:0-2755 GCA_034437715.1 Caldilineaceae bacterium | reverse complement strand
AATTTTCTTTCAGCCGGTGCGCACCATGACCGCGACGATTGCCGCCGAAATGGGCGAAGTCTCCCAGGGCAGCTTGCACTACAGTGTCTTGTTTGGCATTGGCATTGTGCTCTTTCTCATCACCTTTGCGATCAATGCCCTGGCCAATCGACTGGTGGGTACCGCCACCAAGCGCCGGCGCAGTGGGCAGTTGTAAATGTCTTAGGCTATTCCAAGATTTAGACGTTCCAATTCACGTACGGGCACGCGGTGTGGCGGAAAGAGAGCTTGTGTACACCCATTGTTTTACCCCGCCACACCGCATGCCCGTACTGGATCATTATTCTTTTGGAATCGCCTTAGTAAATAAAGGAATGGGATTTGTGAGTCGACAGCAAACCAATCGTATTGCAATGGCGCTGATTTCCGTGGTCGCCTTCGTGGTGATCCTGCCCATTGTGCTGGTCATCGGTTTTGTGATTTATAATGGCGCAGGGACTTTTTCGTGGGAATTTCTCACCGCCGCGCCGCGCAATGGGATGCGCGAAGGTGGCATTATGCCGGCGCTCCTGGGCACCGTCTTTCTCACCTTTGGCACAGCGATTGTGGCCTTTCCCCTGGCCATTGCCGCGGCCATCTATCTGGCTGAATATGCCGCCGAGAATCGCCTGACGCGTTGGGTGCGCTTGGCAATTGTCAACCTGGCCGGCATTCCCTCGATTGTCTATGGCCTATTTGGGCTGGGTGCGTTTGTGCTCTTTATGGACTTTGGCACCTCGATCCTGGCCGGTTCACTAACGCTGGGCATTCTAACCCTGCCGGTGGTGATCAGCACTGCCGAAGAGGCGATCAACAGCGTGCCGCAACAATTTCGCACCGTGAGCCTGAGCTTGGGGGCCACACGCTGGCAGACCATTCGCTATCAAGTCTTGCCCCATGCTATGCCGGGGATTATTACGGGGGTCATTTTGGGCTTGGGGCGTGCCGCGGGTGAAACGGCGCCGATCCTCTTTACGGTGGCGGCCTTCTATCTGCCCGAGCTGCCCAAATCGATCTTTGACCAGAGTATGGCCTTGCCTTATCATCTCTATGTGATCGCGACCCAGGTGCCCGGTATGCCCTTGTCGATTCAATATGGTACAGCCCTGGTGCTGCTGCTCATTGTGCTTGCCCTGACGCTGGTGGCAACGCTTGTGCGCACCAACATGCGCCGCAATCGGGAGTGGTAATTGATGCAGCCGATTCTTTCGCTTCAAAATGTGTTTTATACCTACAGTGATGGCACCGAAGCACTCAGCAATATTTCGTTGACGATTGCGCGCAACGAAATATTTGTGCTCTTTGGCCCGGCACGCAGCGGCAAATCGACCCTGTTGCGCTTACTCAATCGCCTCTCGGATCTGGACGAAGGCGCGCGCCATCAAGGCCAGGTATTGTTTGATAGTACGAATATTTTTGCGCGTGGCGTCAATATCTCGCACCTGCGCCGCCGCATTAGCATGGTTTTTGCCATTCCTACCCCCCTGCCCGGTTCGATCTACGAAAATCTAACCTATGGCCTGAAGATGGCAGGGATTCGTAACCAAAGTGAGTTAGACGACCGCGTGGTGCGCTCGTTGCAACAGGCTGCACTCTGGGACGAAGTACAGGATCGACTGCATAGCTCGGCCTTTGCCCTGTCGGGTGGGCAGAAACAGCGTCTCTGTATGGCGCGCAGTCTGGCCCTCGAGCCCGATGTGATCTTGCTGGACAATCCGACCTCTGGCCTTGATCCACTCTCAACCGCCACCGTGGAAGAATCGCTATACGAATTAAAACAACGTTACACGATTATTATGGTGCCGCACAGTGTACAACAGGCCGCGCGCGTCGCCGATCGTGCCGGCTTTTTGCTCGAGGGCAACTTGATCGAAGTGGGCGATGGCGACAAACTCTTTGTGCAACCACAGAATCAACGCACCGAAGATTATATTACGGGGCGCTTTGGGTAGAGACGCCCGTAGAGACGCCCGTAGAGACGCCCGTAGAGACGCAAGATTTTGCGTCTCTACGACTTGCAGATAAATGAGGACGGTTTATGGAAAACAAGATGGAAGTCAAGAATTTTAGCTTTTATTATGGTGACTTCCAAGCCCTAAAAGCGTTAAATTTGCCCATTCCGCTGCACAAGATCACCGCGCTGATTGGTCCTTCGGGCTGTGGCAAGTCGACCTTTCTGCGTTCACTCAACCGCATGAACGATACAATTGCCAAAACGCGCGCCACGGGCGAGGCGCGCTTGGACGGCAAAAACATCTATGACGCCGATGTGGATGTGGTCGATCTGCGCCAGCGCATTGGCATGGTCTTTCAACGGCCCAATCCCTTTCCGCAGACCATCTATGAAAATGTCGCCTTTGGGCCGCGCGTCACCGGCATGACGACCAAGAAAAGCGAGCTGGATCAGATTGTACAGGAAAGTCTCCAAGGCGCGGCGCTGTGGGACGAAGTTAAACACCGACTGCGCGACTCGGCGCTGGATCTGAACCCTGGCCAGCAGCAACGCCTGTGCATTGCGCGTACGATTGCCGTCAAACCCGAGGTCATCTTAATGGATGAACCTTGCTCGGCGCTCGATCCGGTGGCTACGTTGAGCGTCGAAGATCTAATGCGCGAGTTGGCGACCACCTATACGATAGTGATTGTGACCCACAACATGCAGCAAGCTGCGCGCGCTTCCGATTACACAGGTTTCTTTTGGCTGGGAAAATTGGTAGAATTCAATAGCACGCGCCGC
>DAOTTR010000119.1:0-10051 GCA_034437715.1 Caldilineaceae bacterium | reverse complement strand
GCGCCAAGCCGCCCGCTTTTTACTGCGCATTCATGACGATACCAGTTGCGTTGCCGCCTTTCAACCTTCTCGGCTTGGTTTGGCGGTTACCGCTTAACACACTTTGGGAATGCACCCCCTGTGACTTCTGCATCTCATCTTCACACAACTCAGCTGTAAAACTTGGTGCTAAGTTTCCTCCGATGATTTTGATCTGGAATTTGAACCAATCAAACACAGGTCGTAGCTGAGTATTATTCAGTTGAATAGCTGTAGATAAAAATAAAGCATTAGAACGAGTTGATTCCTGCCAAAGTTGCTTTGTACCAACTAGTTTATCTGTATTTCCCCATTTATACTGCTGTGTCTCGCTGTCAAATGTACGTTCGATCCATACCTGTGGTCGCCCTTTGGGGTAGGCAAATAACCATTCTTCCAAAATTTGTCCATTAGTCGATATGAAACCATATTCATATCGCACATTATTTTCAATAAAAGTTACACCAAATTCTGTCGGCTTCTCTTGCATAGCATAATCAAATAGATAAGGAGTTACCCCTATTTCGTCTCCTCTTTGACTTTGTGCTGAATGCAAAACAATTCTGCGCATTGTCTGTAATCCCTTAATGAGATTCGTCTTGCCAGAGGCATTAGGTCCATAGATCACGGCTGAGCGAAGTAAATTTAGTTTACCACCTAACATAGATGTAGTATTTGTACCAAGGAATTCTTCGCTGCTGGCACCCACCATAGACAAAGTTTGTCTTTCTTTTATAGATTTAAAGTTCTGGATAGAAAATTCAATTAGCATAAGATGATATCAAGAGTGGCAACAAAAGCTATTTTTTGACAATTCTATGCAAATTATAAACCGAAATCACCATTTTGTCTAGTGATAAACACTGCTAATCCATATTTCAGAAGACATAATATCAAAAGATTTACCAGAAATAACAAAAACTGGTATCAAGCTTATAAATATGGAGTAAGCTTCAGAGATATAAGTATTATAGCCTTTAAACGGAACTAATTTAGTAAATCTATAACTTGGTTCCTTGGTCTCTACTGAAACGCCAGCACGCCCGCCGGAATAAAGAGTTCATCGCCGGGGCGCAGGATCGACGCGGAACGGATCATGTCGGGGTTGATCACTTGCAACAATTTGAGTGGCATGCCAAATTCGGTGGCAATTTTCATCCATGAATCGCCATCCTGCACGGTGTAGAAGCGGCCCTTATCGCCCACTTCCACATTGATCCCCGCCGGCACCAATAGGCGATCACCCACCAGCAAGACGCCGCCATCGCGCATGGCATGGGGATTGGCCGCCTGCAACTCGGCCAGCGTGATGCTATAGCGACTGGCCAGCCTGGTCCAGTAATCACCGGACTGCACACTATAAAATTGTAGGCTATTACAGGGGCCCACGCTGACGGCTAGCCCATAGTGACGGCCCCAACGCAATTTGCGAATGCGTTCCAATTCATTTTCTGGGTAAAAGGTCACCACATAGTGATTATCAACCGTGCGCACTGCCGAGAGCGAACTGAGCATGGGCAGCGCCTCACCGTCCGCCGTATCCGCCGTTTCCACATTGGCAGCATCGACCGAAGCAGAACGCACCCCTGGCAAGCCCAAGCGATTGGAAAGCCGCAACACATTGCGCACTTGCCCTTCTGCGCTACTGCAATAGATCGGCCAAAAGCCGCCATAGCGATTCGTCTGCACCGGCACAACGGGTTGGCGTTCAAAGCTATCGGCCAACGCGCCGCCCGCACCGGCTAATGTCATCCATTCCTGACTAAAGTATTCAGTGCCGTCAGGCCGACAGCTCAAGCGCAGTGGACATTCGTTCAGAAGCACCACATCTGCCGGTGGTTGAAATTCCCAATCTTTTGCTGCCGTTGGGGCCTGGATCGTCTGGGCCAGTGCGCTGTCGGCCATCACCGCTTCCATAAATTCATGCCAGATCGGTGCAGCACCCGTGACACCGGTGACATCGCGCATGACTTTACCGTCGGCATTACCGGCCCAGACACCTACCACCAGTTGACGGGTAAAGCCAATTGTCCAGTTATCGCGAAAATCGGTGGTGGTCCCGGTTTTGACGGCCGCGGGTCGGCTAAGTTTGAGCAGACTATTGCTGCCAAACATGGGCGTGCGCGCATTGTTATCGCTGAGAATGTCAGTTGTCATAAAGGCCGCTGCCGCCGAAATGGCACGCTCACCGGCCACGGGGGGCAAGGGTTTGATCAATTGACTCTGGCTGTCGAGCACGGTTGATGAGACTGCGGGCGGCATATAGATCCCACCATTGGCAATCGTATGATAGGCAGTCACCATGTCGAGCAGGGAGACTTCATTACTGCCCAATGCCAGCCCCAAGCCATACCAAGTGCCCCGTTGCAGGCTGTGCAGGCCCATACTATCGGCACTTTCCAGCATTCGGTCAATGCCGACTTCGGCCAGCAAACGTACCGCAGGCACATTATAGCTGTTGGCCAGGGCCGTGCGTGCCGTTACCAATCCATGAAACTTTAAATCATAATTCATGGGGCGGTAATATTGATTGGCACCCAGATCATAGGTCACCGGCACATCCCACACAATCGAGGCGGGGCTGATCAAATTATCATTGAAGGCGGTGGCAAAGAGCACCGGCTTTAGTGTGCTGCCCGGCTGGCGTGGACTCAAGGCCATGTTGACCTGACCATCAATCGCTTCATTGGTAAAATCGGCACTGCCGACAAAGGCCAACACTTCGCTTGTCCCGGCGCGCAACGCCACCAGTGACGCATTGCCCAGATCGTGTTTGGGTTGCAACGTGACAATTTGCTCACGGATGATCCGCTCGGCCAATTCCTGCATGCGTAAATCGAGCGTAGTAAAGAGGTTGAAGCCAGAGCGGCGGGTGTACCCTTCGCCCATGCGCGCATCAATCGATTGAATCACATATTGGACAAAATGGGGAGCCAGCATAGTCGCAGGGCTGATGTCTGTGCGCAACTTCACCGGTTGGCGATAGACCCAATCTGCTTCGTATTCGGTTAGATAGCCATGTCGCACCATTAGGTCCAACACAATCCGCTGACGATCCTTCACTGCTGCAAAATTGCGAAAAGGATTCAAGGTGCCCGGCGATTGAGGAATCCCAGCCAATAGGGTGGCCTCGGCGAGATCAAGTTCGGCAGCCGATTTGTTGAAATAGGTTTGCGCCGCTGCCTCTGGACCATAGGCCAAGTTGCCATAGTTGAGGAGATTCAGATACATTTCCAAAATTTCAACCTTGGTATAGCTGGTGTTCAACTCCTGGGCCAGGCCGACTTCTAATATTTTACGATCCATGGTGGGATCATAGCGATCTTCAGGCACGAGAAAAAGATTGCGCGCCAGTTGCATGGTAATGGTGCTGGCGCCAGAAAGAATCTCCCCTTGCTGCTGGTTGCGCCAAGCTGCCGCCGCAATGCGCAGTGGATCGATGCCTATGTTGCGATAGAAGCTGTCGTCTTCTGTGGCAATCGTCGCATTGACCAAATTGGGCGAGATCAAGCCCAGGCCAACCCAAGTACGCCGCCCTTCCTCAAATAATTCAGCCAACTGAATGCCATTACGATCATACAGGTAGGTTGTCTGAAAAAGACGTGGCAGGGGTCCTGGCTGGTATTTTTGCAAATAGGCTTCGACCACCCCTGGCAGACGCGACGCAGGTCGGTCACCCACCATACTTTGCGCCTTACTTGAGCAACCACTCAGTATAATAACTGCCGTAAGCAAACAAAAGATCAAGCAGCGATAGAGGCGAGGTTGCAGTTTCATAATGGAAAGATTATCCTATGGGCAACAAGTTCGAAGTGTAATGTGTATTGTACAACCGAACAGATAGATGGTCAAGCAATTGTTTTCAAAAAGTAGCATCTGCTCTAGTAGTAAAGAGGGCTTGAGCGTAGTGCAGCAGTTCCTTGCCCACTATCCTACAGTAGTATAACATTTTTATTACGATTATGTTCATCTTCCTGAATGACGAATCACCATAAAAACAGATTGATAACCCATAGCTTACCTATCTTTCTATGCTCGTTTAATTCACTGCAAAGGCACCAAGATGGCAATCAAGCATGGCTGGCAAGGCCGCTACTATGAAGATTTTACGGTGGGCGATATCTATCCCCACCGCCTGGGACGTACTGTTACACAGACAGACAATATCTGGTTTACCCTGTTGACAGTCAATCCCAATCCAATTCACTTTGATGCCCACTATGCCGCCCAAACGGAGTTTGGTAAACCCCTGGTCGATTCAACCTTTACACTGGCGTTGGTTACGGGCCTTTCGGTGGCCGATATTTCGCAGAACGCCGTGAACCTGGGTTGGGACGCCATCCGCCTGCCCAACCCAGTCTATGAAGGCGATACGATCTATGCACGCAGCGAAATGCTAGAGATGCGCGAGTCCAAGTCGCGGCCACAGCAGGGCATCGTCAAGTTCAAAACTACCGGCTACAACCAGGCAGGCGTGATCGTCATCGAATTTACGCGTACAATTCTCGTCTATAAACGCGATCACGCGCCCGCGGCCACCTACCCTGCGTTTTTGCTGGCAGAGGAGTAGTCTGTCGCGTAAATATACCAGCCCTTTGTTACAGTATAGCCTTACAACATACCCAATATACAAGCAAGCAGACCAGTTTCCCCCTGGTCAAGTGGCTAACCTTTACCCGCAGCTTTGGGTGCCAGGGCGGGCGAGCGTGCCGGAGACGGGCCAAAAATATCCCGTAGTGTCGTCATGCCGCTGGGCCGTCCCCGGCACGCCTCCCTACTGCCAACTTATGGGTAAAGGTTAGGGTCAAGTGGGGAGAATAGGGACGGCAAGGCAGATTGGGTGCAGAGAAGCAGATGGGAAATCAATATTTTTCAGGGAAGGTGGCGCGTCTAACAGAGGATACAGGGGGAATTTTATCATTGGGAAACTTACCTGTTACGCGTCAACCGATCATTTAATCACCAACACCGGACAATTCGCATGCTGCACAACGGCCATGCTGGTGCTACCTAAGATTAATCCACTCCACACACCCATAACCGCGCGCGCGCCTAATATAATCACATCCGGTTTGCGTATTTCTGCCACGTCCAGAATCACGGCGGCAGCTTGCCCCTCGATAGTCTCTTCTTCGACATCGGGCACCCGATCACACGCAATTGCTCCTGTGCAGCGGTGACCAAAGATGCGGCTTCGATCATTGTCTTGTTGAGTGCCTGGTTATAGTTTGGTTCCCCCAAAATATTGGAAACCGGTGTAAACGCATGAATGAGGGTCACCTTGGCCTCATAGTGCGTCGCCAACGATGCCGCGTATTCAGCCGCCCGTTCTGCAGCGGCAGAGCCGTCGCTAATAAAATATATGTAAACATGATACTGCTTCTTTCCTATGGAAGAGATGGGTGCTTATGGTGCTACCTGGGTTGCCGCCAACTGTGCTTGGCGGGCAAAGTCAATCGCCATGCCCAATATCCGCGCCGCCTCCTGTGGGCTGTGAAAGCCGGTGCTGTTCTCCGAGGAGACAAAATCCCAACGCAGCGAAGCCCGTCGGTGAAGTTGACGGGCTTCGGCCAATTGTTCATCAGTCGCATTGGCGGCCTGGGCGGCGACAATGGCGTCCATTGCATCCAAGAGGGCAGCTTCTGTCCGGCGCAGCAGTTCGGCGGTGCGATCCTGAATCAGCACAATTCGATCGCGTAACAACTGTTCATCCTGACGATGACAAGTCTGGCAGGATTGATTGACGTTATGTAGCGGGCTACGCAGCCAATGGTCGGAAACCTTAACAGCACCCTCACGCATATAGGGCATGTGGCAATCCGCACAGGAGACGCCGGATTGTGCGTGCAGGCCAGTGGACCACAATTCATATTCAGGGTGCTGAATTTTGACCATCGGTGCCTTGGTCTCGGCATGAGTCCAATCGCTAAACTCGTATTCATCATAATGGGCCTCAATATTATCAATCGTCAGCCCCTGACTCCAGGGGAAGGTCAACAACTTATTTTCCCCCTTGAAATAATATTCCACATGACACTGGGCACAAACATAGGTGCGCATTTCCTGGCGCGACAACTGATCAATGACAACGCCTTGTGCTTCTAGCGCATTGCGCAGCGCTGGCCTGGTGATCCGCAATTCCATTGTCTGCGGATCGTGGCAGTCGGCGCACGAGGAACCAACGTGTAGCTGCTCTTTGAGTTCGTTGAAAGGCGTTTTATTAAAGGTTTCCCATCCCATTGCGGCAATTAACTGTGGCGCTTCGGCAGCATGACAGTTAGCACATGCCCCGGGCTGTTCAACCAAGTGCACACGCTGTGTATTTTTCTGATCAATCGTTGTGTAAAAATGGCCGCGCTCTTCATTGTGATCCTTGGCAAAGGCATAGCCTGCCCAAATACGGACCATAGCCGGGTATTTTTCCAGCTTGCTATAGGAGACTGAACCGCCATAGGGTGTGCCCATTGTGTCATCCTGGGTGCGCATAAATGAGTCATATTGGCGCGGAAAGTTCTGGCCCCAAACAGCCGGATCCAGTTCGTCATCGGCAACCGCAACCACGCGCAGAGGATACTCCACAGTTTCCGCTTTGCGTTGCTGGATGTTGACCAACAATGCTACCAAGCCAACCATAACGAGCATGCCGGTGGCAAAGGCGACGACGAGTAAGAGTATACGGTTTTGGATGAGTGACTTTGTAAACATCGCATCCTCCATGCAAAAGGTTAACGGCTCGGCAAAAATTTACAGAGGGCATCGACAACCTGCTACAAGCGGGTTGAATCCAGTTGATTTTTCGGTTACGGTTAACGACCGTGCCCGACACCGACATGGCAGGTCAGGCAATCTGTGGGTGATTCATTGTTCTGATGGCTGATAGCTTCCACCAATCCACCATGACAATAGAGGCAATTTTCCTGCGCCACTTTGTGATTTAACGCTGTAATACGGATTGGCTCAGGAAAGTTATTCAGGGTAAAGGCGACACTGTGATTCCAGCCGTTTAGTCCTTTAATGATGTACTTGCCGGGAAATGTGTGGGGAGTATGACAATCATTGCAGGTGGCGACAGCTTTGTGGCTACCCTTGTGCCAGCCGTCATAAACCTCTTGCATAACGTGACAATTAACACAAGCCGTCGGATTATTAGAAAAGTAGGAGGTTCCCTCGGCATAGGCGAAGGTGAAGCCACCCAACCCAACTATACTGCCGATAAAGGCAGCCAACAGCAGCCACAGGCGCAATAACCCGCCGCCCCAGAAATTTTGCTTCAAATGCAGTGGTGCTGTTCTAGGCGATTTGTCAGTCATGACATCCTCTTAAGAAACATCCGCAGCATCGTGTAGATGCCGCCAGAAACGCACCGGCAGCACGCGGATCCACTCTGTTCCATCTGTTAGGCCAAGCTTTTTAGTTAACCTATACTGAACAATAGCACATAGAGGAAGCTTGTCAATCTATTCTAACATAAAACTTAGTGAATTCATAAATTTTAATCCAAAATGTAAACTCGTTGAAGAAATCGAGTTCATCCGCACGATCCTGGCCTACAAACGCGATCACGCGCCCGCAGCCACCTACCCCGCGTTTTTGCTAGCGGAGGAATAGGCGTGCCACCAAGTTACGTAGGTCCGGTTACAAAACGGACAAGCGCAGTCGACTACGGCTGTGTGTCGAGGGGTGTATTTCAAGTTGCGGGTAAATTTTAGAACGCGCGCACAACGTGTGCCGGGGACGAGCGGGGTGCAGTTTGTCAAACCGGTGTAGTTGTCGCTCGTCCCCGGCACACTTCCCAAAAATTGCAAATGCACCCCGTGTCGAGTACCTTTGGAGCTTTACGCAATTTGTCACGTTGCAAACGTGACCTACACAACCTACCGCTGACTATCGTGCCAAATAAGGTTTGACAGGTAGTGAAGACTTTAGTCTTTCCTTGTATCGGACAAAGACTAAAGTTTTTACGACGGAAGCCCGCTTCAGTAGGCGTTATTTAGTCACGGGCAGTGTATCAATTTTACGACGCACCCGCCATCAACCCGTGGCTGGCAAATTTTTGGCGAAAAATCGCTTCCATTCGGCCTGGATCCCCTCTAGACTTAGTAATAGGATGATCCTACCGCGCCGGCTGACGCCCTCCCCGCTCGCTCACCGACAGCAACCGTTATTGTGACTTCTGGATGATACCTGATAACCGAGGCTCTATGTTCAATCGATGTATTCGTTGCTGGTTAATTTTGTTTATGCTTCTGGCATCGCTATTGCCTGCGCAACCGGTCTTAGCCCAAAGCGCGCCAGCAACAACCGTGTTTGAAGATCACGCAGGCGATGATCGCAGCCGCATTGATGTGATTCTGCACACCGACAGCGCGCCCGGTCCTGGCGGTGTGGCAACCCTGACACTCACCGCAACGCCGGCGTTGGACGTGCCCGATCTACTTTTTGAATGGCTGATACCAACCGGCGTTGAATTGCTCGGCGGGTCCGCCACCGAGTCGGCGAGCACAACGGCGCAGCAACCCGTTTCGCGCGTGCGCCAAGTGCGTTTTCCCACGCCTGGCGTCTATAAAGTCATGGGGCGCGCCAGCTATGGCATTGAACCAGCCCTGCACTTTAGCGCGCTGGGCGTGCTTTTCTTTACCGTGAACAGTGATGGCACTTCGACTGTTTCGGACAAAGACCCCGCCGCGCACAGCCCCATGGGCAGCATCATGCCGACCGAGGTCATCCAAGATGTGAACGCGGCGGCTACCCGATCCCCCACCGATGATCCTTGTTTCAACGTCAGTGGGCGTGTCATGCGCACCGATCTGCCGCCGACCCAAAATGGCGCAGCCAATCCAAACCCCATGTATGGCGCGCCGGTGCAAGTCCCTGTGCGCTTTGCCCAAGTGGTCATGCGCGAGGAGGATACGCTCTTCGATGACTCCTATGGCAGCATGGCCACCGACGCCAACGGCTACTACGCTTTTAGCTTCTGTGATGACGATGGCATTTTCGACGATGAGTTGGAACTCTATGTGCGCCTGCATTCCGAGATCGATTTCAACGGCAGCGATGTGGTCACGGTCGAGGACGATGGCATTATCGATGATATGTATGAGTTTGACAGCAACGTCATCGAGTCTGAGGGCGGCACCTACACGATCAATTTCAATCTGGATATGAACCAGAGCGCGATTATGAATGTCGCCGATGCGGTCTTCGAGGCGTGGAAAGTCTGGAACGACAGCGGTGGTGCCAAAGGCGATGATGCAATTTTTGATGGCGAAGCCGAGGTGCATTATGAACCCGGCGATGGTGTGGGTAATTCCTTTTACAACGGCTATTTCCTGACCGGTAGCAACGTGCTCAACAACGATGACATCTCGATTGCCGATGACCCATCCGACCCTGATCCCTGGGATGACAGCGTGATCATGCACGAATGGGGTCACTTTGCCGATGATTATTACGGCTGTGATGACAATGGCGGTGGTCCCCACAACCTGGATACCCTAGCGGGAGACTTAGAACTTTCCTGGGGCGAAGGCTATCCCGATTACTATCAAGCGGCGGTGCGCAGCCTGACGGGTCATAACGACGCCAGTTGGTATCTGGACGTGGATGGCAGCGGCAGCAATGGCATTGCGGTTGACCTGGAAACCTATGACAACACGCGCGTCAATGGCTTTGGACGCCCCGATTTACTCAGCGATTTTAACGAGATGGCAATCGCGGCCCAACTATGGGATCTCTTCGACAACAACAACGACCCGCGTACGCCCGGCGCAGTCTCACCCGCTTCGCCTGGCCCCTGGGATCGGGTTACCAACGGCCACGCACCGATCCAAGAGGTCTACACCGATCCATTTTTTGAATCCAATGGCGACTGGTTCGACGACACCTGCACCAACTTTGTCTATCTCTGGTCGTGGTTGAGCCTGGGCAAGCCCACCGATGCCGGTACCGCCGAGGTGATCACCAAGAATGTGGGGCGTGTGAATCCGTTTGGCAATGGCACCTTGGCGGCCAGCGCCGCGGGCTCAACCGATCT
>DAOTTR010000118.1:0-2181 GCA_034437715.1 Caldilineaceae bacterium | reverse complement strand
TCGGCCGCGGTGCTGCTAGATTTTGCCAACGGCGTAACGGTCTCGTATGACGGTTCCTGGTGTTCACAAGGCCGCGAGACCGATTGGAATGCCAACTGGCGCTTTGAATGCAGCAAAGGCGTGGTGGCGATGGTCAATAGCCAAGTCTACACCCAACCGACAGGTGCCGAGCCGGTGCCAGTCGAAACTGTACAGATGGAACGCACCGATCAGGCCTATTTATTGCATGAATTCTATGAAGACGTGGCCCACGGCAAGCCTTCCGTGACCACTTGCCAGGACAATATCAAGTCGTTGGGGATTGTTTTCGATGTGGTACAATCGTTTGAAACCGGCCAAGTTGTGCGGTCGGGATCATAAAAATGGGACAAGTTTTAGCTGTTGCGATTGTTTAGGAGAGATTTTGACCACATTAGAGATCCTGATTTCGGAAGAACGATTAGAAAAGCTGAAAGCAGTCGCGGCGCGTCAACAGGTTGCGCCCGAAGAGTTAATTCAAAGAACGATCGATGAATTGATTAACCGACCGGATCAGGAAATTGTCGATGTGATGGACTATGTTCTACGCAAGAACGCTAACCTGTATCGCCGACTAGCCTAATGCGTTCTTTACGATTGGCAGAAGTACGATTTCTGCATGCAAGAATCCTGACACAATCAGGCGGTGCGCTAGGGATTCGTAGCCAAAGTGCGCTTGAGTCAGCTTACTGAATCGCAGGGGTATGCTCATGGCCGTTGAAGCAGCGGTGATCAATGGTTTTACACCATCGGAAGTAGAATCAATTCTAGGCGTTCTTGCCGCAAATCGCGATATTGCTGGGAATTTGCTCAATCTGGCAATCACGCCGGACGATATACCAACTGTTGCTCACCTCGTCACTGAGGATGACACCCCCGTGGATAACATTTATTCAGAAAAGCAGCAACGTCTGTTAACGGAAGCCCTTTACACCTCGTGGCAGGGTCCAGGCGAAGGACGGCCATTTGTTGCTTTCGCCAATATTGGTCTTTATAGTTCTGTGCATAGTCAACCACAAGTACCGGATGTCATGCTTAGCCTTGATGTAACCTTACCGGATGATATCTGGGAAAAGCGGCATCGCACTTATATGATCTGGGAGTATGCCAAGCCACCGGAAGTCGTCATTGAAATTGTGTCTAACAAAATTGGGGCTGAAGATGGAGCAAAATTGCAACGCTACGCCCAAATTGGTGTTGCCTACTACGTGATTCATGATCCAGAACATCATCTGGGTGAGAAAACGCTGCGTGTCTACGAGTTGCGGCACACTACCTATCGCGAGATGCCAAATCAAGCAGCCGATAGTATATGGCTACCAGGTGTTGAACTTGGTTTAACGCTCTGGAAGGGCCCCTTCGAAGATTGGCCAGCTACCTGGTTGCGCTGGTGTGACCAGTCAGGGAAACCACTGCTAACTGGCCGGGAAGTGGCGGTCCAGGAACATCAGCGTGCGGAACGATTAGCGGCACAATTGCGGGCATTGGGGATAGAGCCAGAAGTATAATCCTTGTCCGTTATTTTATCATTCAACCAAAATAATATCTCCCCCAACACAAAACAATTCTCACAAAGGAGTGCAGTATGTCACGACCCGTAACGCTCTTTACCGGCCAATGGGCCGATCTCCCTTTAGAAACCCTGGCGCAAAAGGTTAGTGCATGGGGCTTTGACGGGCTGGAATTGGCCTGCTGGGGCGATCATTTTGAGGTAGACAAGGCGCTGTCGAGCGATGGCTATGTACGCGCGAAGCGCGACCTACTGGAAAAATATGGCCTAGGCTGCTGGGCGATCAGCAATCATCTGGTTGGGCAGTGTGTTTGTGATCCAATTGACGAGCGCCATAGCCGCATTCTGCCACCACGGCTGTGGGGCGACGGCGATCCCGAAGGGGTGCGCCAACGTGCGGCGCAGGAGATCATTGACACGGGCAAGGCGGCCAAGCTCTTTGGCGTGGATGTGGTCAACGGCTTTACCGGCAGCAGTGTCTGGGCCAAGCTCTATTTCTTTCCCCCCACCACCCAGGACGACATCAACAAGGGCTATGAAGATTTCGCCCAGCGCTGGACTCCGATTCTCGACTCCTTTCAGGCAGATGGCATCAAATTTGGTCTAGAAGTCCACCCGACCGAAATCGCCTATGACATTATCACCTTTCAACG
>DAOTTR010000117.1:0-2398 GCA_034437715.1 Caldilineaceae bacterium | reverse complement strand
GTAGAAGACAATTTCAAGCACAATATGACCATTTGCTTTGATACCCTTCTGCCGCAGTGGAACTATGTTGCTCGCCCTCTTCGATCACAAGTCGTTGGTTTTATTTAATCCGTATTCCTTATCGGGCGCGAGGCGGAGATCAATGTGCTGCGCCAATTGTTGCTACACGATCGCAACCGCCTGTTGACGGTGCTAGGGATCGGTGGCATTGGCAAAACGCGCCTAGCGTTGGCAACCGCCAACGCGCTGACCACAAATTTTGCCGATGGTGTGGTCTTTGTAGCGCTAGCCCCGTTGCAGGCAGCCCAGCAACTACCCAGCGTTGTGGCCGATGCCCTGGGCATTCCACTGCAAGGCGCGCGCGACACCCAAGAACAACTGTTGGCCCACCTGTCCACCCGCCAACTCTTACTGGTGTTGGACAACTTCGAGCATTTGCTCAATGATGACAATGGCCGCGCCACACGCTGGGTGCTAGATTTGTTGGCGCGGGCACCGGGGCTACAATTGCTCATCACCTCGCGCGAACGCTTACGCCTGAGCGGGGAACGCATTTTCGAGTTGGGTGGCCTTGCGCTGCCCCAAAATGCAGCGTTGCCCGCACAAGCGGACGCAGTAATGCTCTTCCTAGAACGCGCCCAGCAAGTGGATCGCGACTTTGTGCTCAACGCACAAAATCAACCAGCTATCAGTCGAATTTGTCAACTGATGGATGGCATTCCGCTGGCGATTGAGTTGGCTGCAGCCTGGGTGCGTATTCTTGCCTGTCACGAAATTGCCGAAGAGATTCAGCGCAGTATTGATTTTCTGGTGCTGGCCGACCGCGACATGGCCCCGCGCCATCGCAGTATGCGCGCCGTTTTTGACCATTCCTGGTCGCTGTTGACCACAGAGGAACAACGAGTGCTGGCCCAATTATCGGTCTTCCGCGGCGGTTGCCAGCGCGAGGCAGGCCAAGTCGTTGCCCAGGCGACCTTGCCCGTATTAGCGTCATTGATCGACAAATCGCTGTTGCGCCGCGTCCACAAAGCAACCGGGCCGGGCCGTTATGAACTGCATGAACTGGTGCGCCAATATGCCGAGCAGCGCCTGGGGGCTGATCCCACACATCAGCGTGTGGTACAAGCGCGCCATTGCGACTTCTATGCACATTTTGTCGAGGAGCAAGGCAAAGCATTGGCAGGCCCGCAACAGGCAGTGGCGCTTACCCACATCGAACAGGAGTTAGACAACATTCGCAGTGCCTGGCTGCTGGCAAGCCAGGCGGGGCTGATAGAACCCTTGCAAAAGATGATCGATGGCCTGGCCGAAGCGCTCTTCTGGCGCAGCCGCTATCACGAAGGGCTGACCCTGTTGCAAGCAGCGGTAGACCACTGTGCGGCACACCCACAGGTGACGCTGGAATGGCAATTAACGCTTTGCCACCTACGCGCCTGGCTTGCCTCGTTTATTACGCAAACGGGCGGCCTGGCCGAATTTGAAGCCTTCTTTCCCACCATGTTTGAACAGCTTGAACGCCTGGAGGCCCAGGGAGCCGATGTGCGCGCCTACCAGGCCCGGGTGCTCATGGAATATGCCTTTTTTCAAGTCTTCTTTGCCGTTGATCTGCAAGCGGCGGAAGCTTCTCAGGCACAAAGTATTGCACTGTACGAAGAATTGGGCGACGAACATCACCTCGTAACGGCACTGGCGCGCCAGAGCAATATCATTCAGTTTCGCGGGCGCTACAACGATGCAATCGAAATTACCAAACGCGCCATCGAAATTGGGGAACGGCACGGCGATCAATTAACAACCTTTGGGGCAGTGGGCCAACTAGTACAGTTGGGCGTAGATACCACGGCAGTTAATCAGGCACGTTACTCGTGTACATCATGGTAAAAATAGGGTACCTTATTTACGCCGGGATCTACTAGCCCATATTCTCACCCAGTTTGGTCGCTTTCGCGAAGCCGAACCCTATTTTCGTAGCGCACTGGCCGCCGCCGAAACGCTGCGCCAGCCGGGCCGCGCTGCGCTCTTGCTGCTCAACCTGGGCATTGTCCTCTCTTTTATGGGTCGATTTGAAGAAGCCAAGGCAACTGATGCACCTTATGAGGTGGAGATCGTGGATTATCACTAAGGAGATATAGGATGAGTGAATGGCGAGACCCCATCCACCCAGGCGAGATTCTGGCGGATGAATTGGAAGAGATTGGGGTGAAACCCGTAGAATTAGCGGCACGTTTGGAGGTGCCGGATAACCGTATCTATCAAATTCTGCATGGGCACCGCAGCGATCACTGCCATTAAGTTAAGCTAAAAAGGTGGTAAAATAGAATAAAAATAACGATAAATCAAGGATTAGAGCCATGTTGAATAAAATGAACGAAAAAAAACGGACCTTGTGATACAGCTT
>DAOTTR010000116.1:0-1902 GCA_034437715.1 Caldilineaceae bacterium | reverse complement strand
CTATTTGCAGGAACGGTGCGTGACTGATGATGTGCGCGTGGTCAAGGGGCAGCCAGCGGCGATTGGCGAAATGTGGCAGTAGGAGCAGCCGCACCTACGCCCGTTACCGGCCTACGCCTATGACTGTTGCCGGGTGGTAGAGGCGACATTAACACCCTATAGTCAGGTGATTGTGGAAACCAATCGCTATTCCGTGCCAGGGGCGCTGGCGTCGGCCAAACTCGTTGTCAAGCTCTATCCCTTTGCCGTGGAAATCTATCGGACTGACCAGGCAGCGCCACTGGCGGTCCATGAACGCGGCTACGGTCGGGAGCAGGACATTTTCGACCCGCTCCATTACCTGCCATTGTTAGAGCAACGCCCAGGTGCGTTTGACTATGCCACGCCGCTGCGCCAGTGGCGCACGACCTGGCCGGCGGTCTATGAAACCTTGTTGACGCAGTTGCGCCGGCAGTGGCCAGAAGGGCGAGGTATCCGTGAATTTGTGACCATCTTACAACTGCATCAGCACCATTCAGCCGAACTCATCGCCGCTGCGATTGCTCAAGCGCTGGACCACCAATGTGCCCATGCAGACGGCGTCCAACTCTGCTTGCACCAACTGCTGACGCCCGCGTTACCGACGGTTGTGCTCGACTTACAGAACCGTCGGTAACTCTTGGGCATTGGCGAACAGGCCGTGAATCTCGCACAGTATGATGCCTTAGTGGGTGGTGTCGCATGTCTGTAGAAACCATCCAACTCGAAAGCCAGCTCAAACAACTGGGGCTGACCACTTTTGTGCACAACCATGCCCCCTTCGCCGCGGCTGCCGTCCAACGGCAGTCCACTTATGCCGACTACTTAGGGGCTTTGGCCGCACAAGAAGTCAACCAACGCGAAGCGAACACGCGCCAACGGCGGCTCAAAGAAGCAAAGTTGCCGGTCGTCAAGCAATTGGCGGACTTTGACTTCACGGCACTGCCCAGCCTGAACCAGCAGAAAGTGCATCAGTTGGCCCAAGGGGACTACCTGCGCCAAGCCGAATCGGTGATCCTCATCGGCAATCCGGGCTTGGGCAAGACCCATATCGCCACCGCGCTCGCCGTCGAAGCCTGCCGCCAACACTAGCGCGTCCGCTTTTATAACACCGCCGCCTTGGTCAATGAACTGCTCGTTGCCCAACAAACCCATCAGGTGGAGAAGATCCTCAGCGCCGCCCAACGTCATCACTTGATTGTGCTCGACCGGGTGCCCCCTGGGCGCGGGTTTCTACCGCTCTCAACTTTAGGTGCACAACTGCTTTTCCAATTCTGCGCTGCCCTTTACGAGCGCGTCGCGTTGATTGTCACAACCAATCTCAAGTTTGCAGACTGGACGCAGATCTTTGGCGATGAACGGCTAACGCTTGCTTTGCTTGACCGTCTGACCCACAAGGCCCATATTCTTGAGTTCACCGGCGACTCGTACCGTTTGCGCCAACAGCGCCTGCGCCAGGCCAAGGAGGCATGAATGGCTTACACCGGCACACCTATTGTCCGCAACGGACAGGTCTGGTTGGCTCAGGTAGCCAGCGACATCCGGGTCGATTCGCCCGCTTGGTTTCTCTGGTTGCACACGACCACCAGCTTTAGCTATGCCTTGGGGCGACCGACTTTTTACAGTCTCACCCTGCACAAAGAAAAACGCCGCCACGATTGGTACTGGTATGCCTATCTCAAAAGTGGCAACAAGTTACACAACGCCTATGCCGGCACCGACACTTTATCCGCCGCACGTTTGGGCCACGTCGCTCACCGTTTGCTGCAAAAGGTCCGACAACACGACGCACTCACTGCTGAAAAGAAAGAAGGGGACGCTTGACGATTGGCGCTCACCCATTCGCCTTGGCCACCAGCGCGTTGACTTTTTCGGCGGCCAAAC
>DAOTTR010000115.1:0-6571 GCA_034437715.1 Caldilineaceae bacterium | reverse complement strand
TCGTCGCACGAAAGCGGCTGCTTACCCTTAGCTCTCGTCGCTTTTGGTTACTTTTCAATCTTGAATTCTGGCTGATAGAAAATCTGCCTCTCTTCAACTTCGCCTTTTTCGCCCGATTTTTTACCGGAAACTAAAGATAATGCTATGTCGTTTGTTACTGGTTTACTATTAATTGACGCCCCTGCTTCTGCATTGAATAATCTAGGCAGTATTCCTGGCGCACGAACGGATAACACGGTAGGGGTAAAAGCGATTCGCGCCAAGGATGGTATCTACCCCTACGTATCAGCACAGGCATTCCGTTATTGGTTGCGCACGACACTGGAAGAAGGCGATTTGGGGTGGAAGGCCGCTCCAATTTATCGCGAGGAAAAGGTCGCCTATACAGATGCCAACCCAATTGCGTATTGGGACGATGATCTCTTTGGCTACATGCGCGCACCATCGAAAGCCACCTCGGCACAGCAAAAACGCGCCAGCGACGAATCGCGCAGCAACGAGACCCCAACTACGGACACGATTACGCGTGTTGCACCTTTCCGGGTAAGTACATTTATTTCCATCGCCCCGGTTACGCCAACCGAAGACTTTGGCACCATGTCACGTCATGATGGTGATCCAGTTCCTCATGAACATCAATTTTATCGCGCTACCCTACGTGGCTTACTGTCGTTGGATCTGAACGCAAGCGGGACCTTCTCTTACCGTAAAAAGACCGGTTTTCGCAATCTTGATGAGACGCGCGTTGCTCTTGCCGAAAAGAAAGGACTGCAACATCTTGCCGAAGACAAATCATATCGTCTCTCTAAAGATGAACGCACTGAACGTATTGCTACTTTGTTTGAAGGATTGGCGCAACTAGAAGGTGGGGCAAAACAGACCATTCATTACACCGATGTATCACCGGCGTTACTCTTGCTGGCCGTGACCAAAGGTGGCAACCACATTTTTGGACATGTTGTGGGCGCAAATGGACGAGGTCAGCCACAGATCAAACTAGATGCCTTAGAAGAGGCTTTGACTGTCTTTAGCGATGAAATTCTTTCTGATGTCTATGTTGGCTGGATCAAAGGTTACTTGGACGAAGAGCGGTCACGCTTTGAAGGCGCATTAGACGATGCAAAGCAACTTGCCGGTAAAACGATTCGCATCCTTCACCCGCGTCAGGCATTACAAGCGTTCGTTGCGGATTTGCGCAAGGCGGATAATACCCATTGGTTGGACTAAAGCGCAAAGCGGATTAACTTCAGCAGCGTAGAGACAGCTATGGCAGGGTTCGCAAATTCTGTCTCTACGCTGCTGGTTGCTCTGCTCCATTAAGGAGTGAAATGATATGCGTGTCTTAAAAATTGTGGCCGAAGGGTTGACCACTTCCTTCCGCTACCCACACTTTATGCAACAAATTCATCCTAGCTTTCCCATGCCGCCACCGGCAACGATCTATGGGCATATCTGTAGTGTTTTGGGGGAATGGGTTGATCCCCAAGATATTCAGTTTGCCTATCACTTTACGCATCAAGGCAAGGTGACGGATGTGGAACATATTATTGTTTTGAGTAATGCTGGGGGGAAATTGCCCGACCGTTCGCCTAAAGTGTTGGAAGGCAATGTCAATCCCTTTGAACGGGAGATGTTCTTTCGGCCACGGCTGGTACTTTATCTCAACCGTCCAGAATGGGAGCCAGCGTTTCGTAGCCCACACTATGCATTGGCGCTTGGGCGTTCACAAGATCTTTTTACCTACACTCAGGTCACCGCGGTTGATTTGGTGCAGGCCGAACAAGCTTACTTTGAACATACCTTGGCCCCTCACGAGATGGCATTACAATTCGGGCGCGGGATTAGCTTCACAATGCCACGTTATCTGAACTATGAACAGAATCGTACGCCGGTCTTTGCCCAATATGTTGTGTTACAAAGTCGCGTAAAACTACCGCCGAATAAGGATGAAATACGCTTTAGCCATCTATCCTACGGTCCTTATTGGACCGATTCCACAACCCCTGTCGTAGATGGCCTGCATCTTGGCTTACAATTTCTAACCTTTGTGTAGGAGGATAACATGCCAAAAGCGTCACATTGGCCCACTTGGATGGATGGCAAGCATGGCTTGTGGGCAAAGAGCGCTGAGAAAGGCGAAGGCAACCGACCAGAGACACTAGCCCAGCATACGTGGTATGTCGTAGAGCGATTAGCTGATTTTATCCAGCTACGTCCTGAATTGCCACAGACGCTAGGCGTGCCACGGCTTTGGCACATTCTCTACTGGGCGGCGTTCCTACATGACTTCGGCAAGGCCGCTAGTGGCTTTCAATCACGCCTGCGCGGCGGTGAAAAGTGGCCTCATCGTCACGAAGTTTTCTCTTTAGCATTTCTGGATTGGTTGGAAGGTGATTTGAGTGTTGATGAGCGTCTCTGGATCGCGGCGGCGATTGTTGCGCACCATCGTGATGCATCGGAGATTGCCAACAAGTATCCACCGGTTGAGGATGAAGATGAAGAAGATCAGGTGGCAGAACGCTTGGCCGAATTTGACCCATCAACAATTCAAAAATTATGGCAGTGGCTTGCTGAATGTGGCGCGGTATGGATTGCGGATTTGGGATTGGACAAATTGGGTGTCCAACCCCAAACGGTGATGGCAGAAGCGCAAGCAATTAGGCAGGTCGAACAGAATGGCGCAAAACGTGTTTATTACTGGCTTAAATGCTATCGTCATTTTGTGAGAAACCTGCGGCAAAGTGATGATCATACACTCATCATTGGTACCCTGGCATTGCGCGGCTATTTGATCAATGCCGATCATAGTGCTTCGGCGCATGCAAAGGCGTTGCCTAAGGTCAGTTTTCAAAGCGACCAGATTCTGATAAGCACCGGCATTCAGTCAGATACGATCTTCAAACACCAAAGAGTCGCTGGTGAGACAGCCGGATCAGCGTTACTGGTTGCGCCAACTGGCAGCGGCAAGACTGAGGCGGGGCTGTTGTGGGTGGCGTACCAAGCCCAAATCACAGGGAATCTGCCCCGTCTCTTTTACACGCTGCCTTATCAGGCAAGCATGAATTCGATGAAACTGCGGCTAGAGCCGACCTTTGGCACAAACGAGGTCGATCTACAACACGGACGTGGATTGCTGGCGCTTTATCGTATGCTATTACAGCGTGAGTATGATCCAACAACGGCGGCCCGTCAGGCAAAGTGGATTCGTAATCTAGGGCGACTCAATTACCCACCAGTACGCGTCTTTAGTCCATATCAAATGTTGAAAGGGATGTATCGTCTCAGTGGCTATGAAGCATTGCTCAGTGATTATCATAATGCCGCTTTTATCTTCGACGAAATTCATGCCTATGAACCGACACGCCTCGCGATGATTCTGAAAACTATTGAATATTTGCACAAGAATTTCAATGCCCGGTTTCTGATCATGTCAGCTACGTTTCCTAGCCTGATCAAAACGCAACTTGTCCAGTTGCTTGATCAGCCTGCCGAAATTTACGCTGAGCAAGCGCTATTTGATCAATTCCAGAGACATCGCTTAGTGCTGCTGGATGGGGAACTACTGAGTGAGCAAGGGTTACAACGAATTGTGGATGATGCGCGAGCCGGAAAATCGGTTTTGGTGGTCTGTAATCTGGTCGATCGGGCACAAGCGATGTATCAGCAACTGGGTACTCGTTTGGAAAAAGATCAGATCCCGGTGGAACTGTTACATGGTCGTTTCAACATGCGCGACCGTGGTAAAAAAGAGGAGATCATTCGCTCCGCTACCGGCTCAAAAAGCACTGCGCGTCGCCCTATCGTGCTTGTGGCAACACAAGCGGTCGAAGTGAGTCTGGATATTGATTTAGATACCATCTATACCGATCCTGCACCATTAGAAGCGTTGGTGCAACGATTTGGTCGCATTAATCGCCGTCGAAAACAGAAAAATCTTGCGCTTGTGCATGTTTATCGCCAGCCTAATGATGGTCAGAAAATCTACGATCAGGCGTTGGTACAGCGCACATTACAGATCCTCGAACGTGAAAACGAACGCCCTGTGAATGAAGGCGCCATTGGGACATGGCTTGATGAAATCTATCAAGGGGAGATTGCGGCCCAATGGCAAAAAGAATTTGCCCACCACGCCACGGAATTTGAGGCTAACTGTATTCGTCCGTTGCGCGCGTTTGAATCAGATTCTAGTTTAGAGGATAGATTCGATCAATTGTTTGATGGGCTTGAAGTGCTACCGGAACCACTTTACGATGAGTACCTTGAAAAGCGCGAAAGTGAGCCAATTGCAGCAAATGAATTGTTGGTGCCAATCACGCTACGCCGCTATCACGCGCTCTGCAACCAAGGAAAAATACTACCAAGGGAAAAGCATTGGCCATACATTGTGAAAGCGCGCTATAGCGAAAATGAGGGGATGACTTTCCATGATCAAGATGGTGACTGACAGCGCCCTATCATCCTACCCTACCGCCCCATCAGCAGCAGCCGGGGCTATACGCTCTATGAGCGCATTGCCTAAGCGTCCTCTAGGGAAACCCTGGCATACTGGAGACAGGCCAAAATATCCGCGTGCGTTAGCCCAGGATAGTTGTGCAAGATTTCGGCTTCGCGCCAGCCGGCGGCCAGCAGATCCAAGATGAATGCTACGGCCAGTCTAGTTCCCTTGATCACAGGCTTGCCGCATAGAATGTCAGGATCAACGATGATGCGGGTTTGTCCGGTCATAAACTCTCACCGGTAATGATAAGCACCTGTTTCTCTAGACTTTGGTTCCACAGTTGTTTTGCCCAAAGGAAATCTTCGTCGCTGAAAATCGCCAATGCAGGGAAAGCGCCCAGGAGTGGATCCTGCATCAGCGCCTGATTCGCCGCTTGACTATCTACCGCTGCTGGTGGCGATGCTGATTGCGCCTTACCCAGCAGGTCATCTTGTTTCATACGCTCAACCTTCCCTTGCTGAAGGATCACATCAACAATTGCAGTATAAATTGGAGGCAGCCTCATGTCAACTACAGATGCACCAGCGGCCACGGCGCACCTCGCCATCCCCCTCACCGCGCACCACATCCGCGTCACGGTGCAGGTGACGATGCCGATGCTCTTCCACGATTTCAAAGGCAGTGCGCTGCGCGGCGCGATGGTCAGCGTGCTGCGGCATAGCTTCTGCCCGGAATGGCGCGCCGCGCGGACCGATGCTTTCCACAAAGCCGTTTGCCCGGTCTGTCAACTGCTGGCGCTGGAAAATGATGAGTCGATCCCCGGTGATGTGCGGCGACCCTATGCCTTGACCCCACCGCCGGATGGGCAAAGCAGCTATGCACCGGGCGACTCCTTCGCCTTTGGGTTGACCCTCTTTGGTGACTCGCTGCCCTACCTGCCCTATCTGATCCTGACGTTGGGCGGCATGGGCGAGGTGGGGCTAGGACAAAAAGGGGCGCATGGCAAGCGGGGCACCTTTGTCGTGACACAACTCGATGCCATCAACCCCTTTACCAGTGAGCAGTTGCCCATGTTGGCACCCGGTGAACGGATGGTGCGCCCCGAAACGGTTCCGGTGACCCACGAACAGGTGTTGGCGGCCAGTGATACGCTGGCCGACGAACTCGCTGCCAATGACAACCAACTCTGGGTGGAATTCCTCACCCCTATGCGCCTGACCCCCAATCACCAACGGGCCACCAAACCGGATTTCTTTGCCTTTTGTAAAGCCGCGGTGTTGCGCATGCTCGATCTGAGCGCGCAATATGGGGGTGGCCGACCGACGATCAATGGCGCGGCGTTGGAACTCAAGCGCGATATCTATGGTCAGGCCGATGGGGTTCAACTGGTGCATGACGACACCCATTGGTGGGATCTTAAGGGCTATTCGAGCCGCTTGCAACAGGAGCAGATGATGGGTGGGTTGATGGGGCGCGCCTGCTACCAAACCGCCGATTGGCGACCGCTGTTGCCCTGGCTGCTCTGGGGCCAGAGTACCCACGTCGGGAAGAATATTGTGAAGGGATGTGGGATTTATCAGGTAGCAGGGGCAGATCATGCCTAGAATCCAACATTTCAGAACTTACGCACTGGCCAGAGCTTTAGGGTCTGGCAGACCCTAAAGCTCTCTGATGGCGCAATCAATTTGCGTAAGTCCTAATTTGATTGTCGATGAATTTGGTAGTTTTGTCATGATAACCATGAATCGCGCTTGCTTCCGGTAGACTTTAAGCTGAGTCGCCGTGAACCCGGTCGCCACTTCAAGCTACAACTAGCCTGTTATGCCATGATGCTAGAAGATGATTGGGGCAAACCAGCCACCGAAGGAGCCATTTACCTGATTCCGAGCAAACGCGTGATCAAGATCCCGATTACGCCACGCTTGCGCAACGATGCCATTCGTTACCTGCTAGAGATCCGGCAGATGGTGGCAGCGCAAAGCGTCCCGCCGCCCACGAGCCAACGCAGTCGCTGTGTCAACTGTGAGTTTCGCCGTTTTTGCAATGACGTGCTATAATCAAGCCTGAGCAAAAAAGTAAGGCGGCTCGCCCAAGCGCCATTGAACTTCATTCCGGCGACCCAGTGCGTTTATC
>DAOTTR010000114.1:0-2413 GCA_034437715.1 Caldilineaceae bacterium | reverse complement strand
TCTAGGACTCGATCTCTATGCCATGCGCAACTTTGATGACGTGGCCGTACTCGAGGTGATGGGCCGTCATGTCGGCTGGTTGGCTGCGGCTAGTGCCTTGGCGCGCCAGCAACCCACTGATCCGCCCCACCTGATCTTATTGCCCGAAGTGCCGCTGGACGAGGAGGACTTTTTACAGACCGTGCAGCACATCCATGCGCGGGTCGGCTTTTGCTTGGTGGTTGCTTCCGAAGGCATACGCGATCGGGAGGGGAATTTTCTGGCCGAGAAATTGGGCACAGGGGAACGCGATGCCATGGGCCAGCGCATGTTAGGGTTGGCACCTGGGGTTGCGCCCTATCTGGCCACGCTGGTACGCCACCGGTTGGGCGTGCGCTGTCGCCAACTACGCCCCGATCTGATCCAGCGTTCCAGCAGCGCGCTAGCCAGCGCAGTGGATCGCCAACTCGCCCAACAAGTGGGTACTGCCGCAGTGACAGCGGTGCTCCAAGGCGCATCCGGCGTGATGATCGGGTTGGAACGCAGGGGCGAAACGTGGCAGACGACCCTTGTCCCCTTTGCTGCGATTGTCGGCCAGGAGCGGCCATTGCCTGCCATATACTGGGCCAATCAGCACTACAATGTTGACGCCAGCTTTCTCGACTATGCGCGGCCCCTGGTTGATACCCTGGCTACGGCTGCTGTGCGTTTCTAACCGCTGACCCATCAAGGCGCGACCTTTGCTCGTGTCTCCTGTCTCGTTTCTCTTCTATCCGCTGCCACTGCGTTTGAACCTTGCTTCGGCGCGCCATAGCCGGAGCGCGCCCAGCAAGCGAATGGCTGTTACCACGAGCACGCTGACCAGCCACGGATATTGGTGATAGAGATGCTTTTGATAGAAGAGCAACATGGCCTGCGTGGAAAGCTGGGTAACGCGCAGTTTGGTTGCGCTGGATGCCTGGGAAATGTCGCTGGTTTGGCTGCGCACGCCTACACTGGCCCCCTTGTAGTGGACCACCGTAAACTGGGGTAGATACATGATTTTGTAACCGGCGGCTTTGGTCCGGTAGCAGAGATCTACATCCTCGCCATACAGAAAGAATTCCTCATCCCAAGGGCCAATCTTCGCAAAAAGCGAGCGCCGCGCCATCAGAAAGTGCGAAATACAGAGGTCAATTTCGTGCGGCTGATCGAGATTCTGATCGCCCAGAAAGTATTGATTGAACCAGCGCGAGCGCGGGAACAGTTTATTCAAGCCGCTAAAATGGGTAAGCGATGCCCAAGGCGTAGGAAAGCCGCGATGGGCATCCATGTCCAGCGTGCCATCGCGCAGGCGCAATGCGGCCGTGGCAATGCCGATCTGTGGATCGCGCACCATAAGCCCCGCCATGCCTTGGATCACACCGGCTTGGGGATAGGCATCGGAGCCGAGATAAAGGACAAAATCGCCAGTTGCCGCCGCCAACCCTAGATTCGAGGCGACGGTTAAGCCGCGATTTTCCTGCAAACAGATCAGCTTGACCGTGGGGAATTCGGTCTGTACCATCTGTGCCGAGCCATCACTCGACGCGTTGTCCACGACAAGGATTTCCGTCGCTTCCCGCAGGGTAAGCAAATTCTGGAGACAAGCTCGCAACAGGGCCGCAGTATTATAGTTGACGATAATAACGGAAACAGTGATCATAGTCGCCCAGTATATTACAGGGATTGGCGCAGCGGACAAGGCAAGCCTGCGCCCGCGGCGCTGCGATACACGGTGTTCGAAGGGTGCATTTCAATTTGAGGGTCAATTTTAGAACGAGCGCGCAACGTGTGCCGGGGACGCGCGCTGTGCAGTTTGTCAAACCGGTGTGGTTGTCGCGCGTCCCCGGCACACTTCCCCAATACTGAAATGCACCCGTGTTCGAATTGATCTAGGTTGGCTATCCCTGCTTGTAGAGAGGTTCCACCCGTTCCCCATTGACCAGCAAGGGGACAGCTTGCGCCCAGACTGTTACGCCATCCGGCTTGAGAATCGGCTCGGCGGAGTATTGGGCCAGATAGCTGCGGCGCATCTTGTCGGTGAAGTTGGGGCCGCTGCGGTGAAAGGTGCGGCTGGAAAAGACGACAATGCTGCCCGCTGGCACCAAACAGGGTGTGCCCGGATTGGGTCCATGATAGCCCACTTTGTCGTTGGTGCCTTCTTCCACTACATGCTTGAAGAGATCATCCGACGTCATCGCGGCTTCGGCGTAGGAGAGCACATAGATCGTGCCATTTTCTACGCTCATGTCGTCCAGCGCGCACCAGCACGAGAGATAGGGGCGGTGATAGTGGCCAATGTAGCCGGAATCTTGATGCCAGGCGAACTTGGTGCCCTTCTCGGCGGCTTTGACCACATATTGTTCGTTGAACAGATAGCTGTTTTCGCCCAAGGTGGCGCGCGTAACTTCGG
>DAOTTR010000113.1:0-6626 GCA_034437715.1 Caldilineaceae bacterium | reverse complement strand
GCGGCAACTGCCAGCAAAACCTGTTGGGCAACTGGGTGATAGACCAAACTCACATCGGCGGGGATGGCGGCAATCACCGTCGGCAACTGGGCCTTGCTGCCGGCGATCAGGGCGCCGGCGGCGTTGATGTCGCGCCAACTGATGCGCTGGGGGACGGTCGCAAGGCCATTCTCTTTGCGGTTGACATTGACCGCCAGCGCGGGATCACCCATCGCAAACCAGCGCGTCAGGCGATAGCGGTCGCCGATCCAGTCCAGGTCGAGTTGATTGTGCCCATAGCGTGAGATATTCAATGCACTCAGGACGTTAATATCGGTGGAGGTAGCCTCAATTTGCTCGTTGGTCAGCAGGGTGGCTGCTGTCAGCGCGGTCCCCTGACCATTATAGAGACGGGTCATCAGATTGGTCTGGAAGTTAAACGAACCCCCAATCGGTGGACCGATCGGGATCGCGACCAGGCGCTGCCAGGCCACCAAGAAGTTGACGCCATCGCTGGCGACTTTGGCGCTCGAATGGCCGGATGCATCTGCGCTGCCGGAGGCAATCGTGAACGCCGCAGTTGTCACCGTGCCATCCGCTTGGATCAACACACCGAGCAGGTCAGAATTAACCCCTGCGTTGGCGGGTCGTTCCTCCCAGACGGCGAGACAGATGTTGTTTTCATTACAAGCAATCGCCGGGGGCATGTTGCCACGCGTGGTTGTCGCGCCGGCGCTGTCGGTGTCGGTGTCGAGCAAACGAGAGGTACCCGCCGGCAGGTTATAACCCCACACGTCGCCGAGACCTCCATTTAACCCCAGTTGACTGGAGGCCAGCGCAGCCAGGCGATAGCTATCCTGGCGATCGGGCGCTGGCGCGACGGCGATAGCGCGGGCCAGCCGGCCACTAAAGGTGCCCAGACCGGCTTCGGTGGTTGGGGTATCCCAGACCCATTGATTGGCGCCGGTGGCGGCCAGGCGCGTATTGGCCGTGCTGCGCAGGGTAATATTTTGGGTCGTGGCATTGTTCGCCACGGCGAAACTAGCCGCTGCTTGGGTTACTGTCAGGCCAGGGCTAAAGTTGAGGGCCAAGGGATTGGGCGCACCCCCGACCACCGTGGGGGCGCTGATGTTGAGCACGCCCGGCGCAACCGCCGTGTCGGCGATCACCGTCGTTGTATAGCGGAAACTTTGTCCCGGCCCAAAGTAGCCATCGCCATCATCGGTGGCGGTGCGGACGGCCAGCGGCGGGACATTCGGGATAGTGGGGTGGTACGGGCGGTTCTCGCTGTCCACCTGGTTGGCCAGGCCGCGTTCGGCTTGGTCACTGACGCCATCGTTATCCCCGTCTTGGCTAAAGGGATCAGAAGAGACCCACAGATCGAAAGGTTGGTTGGCGTTGATGCGCACCTGCCAGCCTCCTTGCCAATTGGCAGTGAGACTGTTGGCACTATAAACTTGGTGGCGTACTTCTTGGCCATCGGGCAGGCCATCATTATCGGTATCCGCAATCGCAGGGTCGGTGCCGAATGTGATCTCTTGGCGGTCAGTCAAGCCATCATTGTCGGTATCGCGTTGCAGGGGGGAAAGTCCCAACCCGGCCGCGCGCTGTTCAAGCTCATAGCGGTCGCTTAGCTGATCATTGTCGCTGTCCCACAGGGCGTCATTGGGATCAAGCCCATTGTAGAGCGCGGCGCGCAGCCCATCGCCATCGGCATCCGGCAGCGAGCCGATCTGTGTGTCCCAACTTTGCCCCAACCCGCCGTCAGTTTTGGTCCCCAAGGCCAGAAATTCGGCCAAGGTCGGGGGCAGCACATCCTCCTTGAGGATGGTAAAGGGCACCGTCGTGCTGTTTTCCAGCTCGCGCGTGTAACAGACAGGGATCACGATCGGGGTGCCGGGAATCCACATCGGCCAACATTCGTAGGCGGGGATGGCGAAGTTCATGGTCATGCTAAAGGGCACCGTGCTGTTGATGCCTTGCTCTAGCGGAACGTTGGTCAGCGGCGCCGGGTTGGTGCTCGCCACGCCGCGATACATGGGCGTCAATACATATTTATGATCCTCAGTCACACTCTGCCAGGCCCCGGTCATCTGATTGAGATCGACCGCGAAGGTGGCCGGGCCCGCGGTGCTCAAGCCATACTGGAAGGTGCTCGAACGCAGATTGTCGGGCGAGAAGAGCCAGAGATAGGCGTTAATGTAAAGACCGGCGCTGGGGTCCGGATCTTTGTGGACGATGGTGGTCGTCACCGGCAATTGGATAGTCAAAGTGTTCGCCGAGACATAACCCTTGCTGGGATCGGTCAGCGCCACATCGGGGTTGCCGACGACCATCAAATCGGTGCGATTCGTGTCGATCATCGGCTCGTAGTTGTAGAGGAAATAGGCCAACACCTTGGTGGCGGCGGTCGTCAGCGAGAAACACGCACCGCCTAAGAGCGGGGCGTCGCGCAGTTCCTCTACCCCCAACTCGCAGGCAAAGGTCAGAATTAGATCGATCAGGGTGACGATGCCGACAATGATCGCGCCGACGGGGTTTGCGCTGAGGATCGCAAGCAAGACGATAATCACCGTGGCGGCCACTGCTTCTGTAAACGCTTTGGTCAGTTGCGGGCTGGCCGGCCCATAGCCGGCCGTGGCGGCGCCATAAATAAAGAAGCCCCAGACGCTGGCGACCCCAATCACGCTGCCAACGATCGCGGCCTTTCTTAACACACTCGTGCTGTTCTGCACCTTACCAAAGATCGCATTCATGGCTCGGCTATTGGTACCTGCGGAGGTGATCACGCGTTTCAGCGATAAGGTTGGCATCACTACATTCAGCGTCAGACTCAGGGCAATCGTAATGCCGCCAACGGCTGATCGTTCGGTCGTAGACAAATTGGGCAGCAGGGTGGCAATTTGACCAATCGCCAGGAGCGCGGCCCCGGCCACCCCGGCCTGGGCTAATCGGTAACGGATCGTGAGATATTTGCCTGTACGTAGAAGTGATTTGGCCTTTGCAGTGGAAATTGGCCGCGCTGTCCCGTCTCGGCTGAGTTCCACTCCGTTACGCGCATTGGTAATTTCCTGACGGAGAAATTTACCGTAGCCCATCATGGCAGCATTTTTAGGCAGCGGCTGCGCTAGCGATGGTAAATAGAGGGGGAAAAGCCGGAAGAACGCGTGCGTTGCCAGCAGCGGCACGCTAGAAAGGCTAAGCAGGCTGGCGCGTACTACCGTTGCGGTTGCTGGTTCGTCTTCTAGCGTATACCGTCCGGAAATAATCTGGGTCGCCTCCTCGACCGCCGTGTAATAGCCGGTTCGTAAGCTTACGTAATAGAGCTGGGCGAAGGTCAACCGGCTAGTGACCCAACTGGCTTCGTCATCATCTGGCAAACTTGCCAAGGGCGCATAGCGCGCTTCAAGTACATCCCAATAAACATCATCGGCGCAAGGATCGAGCGTGACAGCGCCGGTAACCGGGCTACAGTAGGCCATCCACTTGAGACCGGCATCGACGTCTGTACTTTGCGCGGGTTGACCGCTGGGCGCCATATCGAACGTCAAACCGGCGCCATTCTGGGTCACATAGCCATCGGCTAGTGTACTGCTATCTAACCCCAGCGCACGCAGTTTGACTTCTTGGGCAAAGAGCAACAAGGGCTTGATCGCACGGTTGTTGGTAACCGGCGTCACAAAGTGGTCATTCAGAATACGCTTCGTTTCGGTCATCGTGGTCGAGGCAACGGCCTGGTCGAGCGTCGCATAGCTTTGCGTTTCAACCTGGAGGATGTTGGGCACATCCATGCGTTGGGCGGCCGTGGGATTATTATCACGGTCGAAGCGGGCCCCAAAATCGGCCAGCTTTAGATCGCGCGCCCCGTTGTTATCGGCGTCGCGCGGGTAGAGGAAATGGCCATCAAGAACGAAGGACAGCGCCCAAAGCGCCGCGTCGTGTTGCAGGTTATCATCGACCGTTGGATCTTCGTAGATAATCGCCATCGTGGTGCCATGATCTTCACGCACCGTCAGCCCCGTGAGCGACCAATCGCTGTAATAGCTTTGGATCATCATCGGAACGTTGTTGCGCACGCCATCATCCTGGCAATCGGCAGAGGTATCGATGGTTTTGTCGCAAGGTTGATCGATCAGTGCCTGCACCACCCAGGCCAAACGTACACTGTGGGCCGTGTTCCAAACGCTCATCGGCAGATAGCGCATCTGGGCGCTAAAGGCCACCCGCGCCCCGGTCTGCTCATCCGTCACCACGGTCAACGGCACATAGGCGACCTTGGTGCTGCCATCACTGGTAAAGTTATTGACCGAAATGCTAAAGGGGGTTAGTTCGTTTTGCGGGGGCAGTTGGGCGCCACCATCAGCCATGCGGATTTCCAACATGGGGATCAACTTCATGTCGCCATTCGCTTCCGCCGGTTCCGGGCTCCGCCCTTGGCTGATGGCAACGTCGGCATAGGTTTTGTTGTCAATATCCTGGATCTTACCCTCGTTGTCGCGCGGCCAATCCAACACATTAAACGCAAACCAAAGCTGTTTTTCGTCCTGGGGTCGCAGTTGGAACTCAACCGTCGTCGGCGCGCCGCTTGTCAGATTTTTCAGGCTCAGTTGCAACGGAGCGCTGTCACTATAGGTGACATTGCTCTTGGCAAAGGGGGCCTGATCTTTGGCATCCGGCACCCCATCATTGTCGTTGTCCGGGTCAAAGAGATCGGGCAAACCATCGCCGTCTGTGTCCAACGGTGTCGTGCGGCGGCTGCCGTCCGCATTCAGCCCCCATTCCAACAGATCATTCTGGCCATCGGTGTTACTGTCGGCGGCTTGGGGATCGCTGTACCAGCGTTGCCCGCCAAAGGTAAAGCCATCAACCTCGACCTTGTCGTTCAGGGTATCGCCATCGCTGTCTTCGTCGGCCAAACTAGTGCCAATCCGTTCCTCGACAAAGTCGGTCAGGCCATCCCCGTCGGTATCGGTGCCGGGGTCGGTGGTCTGGAGATTGGGCGATTGGGTTACGCTTTCCCACTGCCCGCTGACGACCGCAGCCAGTGGATTCTGGTTGGGGTTAAATTCTGGCGCGGTTTGGAGGGCGGTGCGCACATCGCGTTCGTCCGTGGCCGCAGCCTGTTTTTCTTCCTGGCTCGCGGCTTTGGCGCGCTGGGCGTCAAAAAAGTTGACCTGGGTGGTGACGCTGAGGATGGGCCCCACGACCTGGCTAACGATCACAGCCGTGACCAAGGCGATCTGCACCGTACGGGCGCGCCGATAGCGCATGATCGCAAAGGCCGCCGCGCTCAAGGTCAGCCCCAGCCAAAGCCCCGTCAGATCAGGCATGCGGCTGGGCAGCACCAGCCACGCACCCTGCCATTGTCCGCTGCGCAGCAGGGTCAGCAAACTGGCCTGCTCGGCGCCATAGTTAGAAAAGTTCACGGTCATGTGCGCTTCGACGCGCTCATCCTTCTGTTCCGGAAAGCGCAGATCGAGGATCTGGCGCAAGGGCAGGCCATTTTCACCGACCCAGAGTTCACCGGCGCCGGTCATCGCCTGATAGTAGGCCGAGGGTTCCAGCGTTACCCCTGGCGGCAATTCACCCTTGGCGCGCATGGCCGCCATCATCTGCTCGTGCATGTACGCGGCAAAGGCTGGCCCGTCCAGGGTAAAGCCGTAGCGGGTGAAGGTGATGCCGTTGCGCGTCTCGGTTGTGCCAGCGGTCACCGCCCGAATCGCGGCCAGATAGCCCAAGAAATCACCTTGGGGAGCAAAGCCCGCGACGATGTTGTCACCTTCTTGCCACGGCTCGGCTGAGCTCGCCGAACGCCCGCCGCGGCGGGTAAAGCTCTTGCCCCCCTCGGTGCGCAGGCTGACGCCGCTCTCGGCGTTGAGCGCACTGCCCCCACCGCTCCAAAGCGTCAGTTCCAGCGTTTGCGCGCGCAGGTCATTCTGCCCTTCTAGATAGAAAGCTTCGCTGTGACTGCTGCGCCCCACATTGGTGATGGTGGCAATGGGGATGCTCTTCTGGGTTACATCGCTGGTAAAGTTGTAAGAACCGGCCGCTTTGGCTTTTTCCCAGGCCGCGGTGACGGGGTCCAAGTTGTCGGCGGCAGCGTTGGTGACGCTCGGCAGCCATACGGCGCCGCTCAGCCCGACGGCCAGCAGGACGAGGGCGGCAAGCAGGCCGAGCCATAGGCGGCTGTGTGGATGATGGGAAGGTTGGGATCGCATGATGGGTTTCCTTTTTGAATCCTAAAGCGCTTCACGGTAAATTAGTCGATGTTCGAAGTTGGCGCTGGGTGCGTTGCTGACGTGCTGAATTCTCTGTTGCCCTGTGCCTGTAGAAAGGCAAATAGGCTTGCCAGATCGGCAAAACGTCTGGTCTCGCCGGTCTGCACATCTTGCACCGAGGCGCGCAATGGCGCCTGCGGATGGCTCTGCCACAAGCGCACCAGGTAGGAATGGTAGCGACCGGACAGGGTGTCTAGGGTGGGTTGGGTTGATCTGTTGATTGACATGGCCAGCATTGATGTGATAATGATTTGGACTGCTGTCCTCAGCATAACAATTGACCGTTATGTGATCATTATGAAAGCGGGGCGCTATCGTTATGAATGAGGGAAAGATCGTTATAGATGCGGCACATAACAAAACGGCCAG
>DAOTTR010000112.1:0-13261 GCA_034437715.1 Caldilineaceae bacterium | reverse complement strand
GTGTCAGGTATAGAGGTACAAGTCACAGCAGGTCTACCTGACCATATCCCAAATGATTGGGCAAATATTGACTTGCTAGACACCTACGGTTTGCGTTATTGCTCCCGCTGTGGACGATTGACAGGGACAAAGAGCTTTACATTGCCTGACATTATAATAAGTGAACATTTGCATGGGTACGCATCGGCCGATTTGCGTGATATAACTCAGTTAGAGGAATATGATGGCTACCATCTATTAGCGGAATTCTATACTGATCGTCGAGAGCGCTTATTGACAGACATTTATCAAGAATTTGAAATCGCTTGCCCTTTGGCTTCTTCCTATTTCCCGGAGCCGTCACTCCCCTCAAATGATTTGTTTGTTCAATCGTTATTGAACGAACGCCTTGTCCCACTGGTCCGTGAAATTATGCGATACGGAGCAGACCGAGGGGAAGCCTCACCCTGGGCGAGTGCTGTCCGGCTGCTTAGTCAATGGAAAGTTGACGAATCCGTTAGCGAACTAGGACAGCTCACATTAGCGCTAAGTATGCTCGTTCGCACAGCCGCTTATGATCATCAACAATTTTACAAATTACTTGCAAATGCCCAGTTATCAGAAAGCAGTATAAAAGATGTACTGACGGCGTTACATAAAGCATCTTTCGCCCACTTACAGTGGGGAATGACCTGGGCCGAACTGCTCATTTTGCACAGTCCTGGGAAGATACAGAAGGAAGATAACGAATGAATCCCATAAAATTATCAAAACAACTACAAGATACATTGATCAGTTATCTTACAACAACTTTTGATGTTAATCGAGATGGGCAAGAACCGGCTTTGGCAGCGTTCATCAAGGAAAGTTTCAACCAGCCACAGGCACTATTTTCAGGACCATACCTGGAACTGACCCCACCCCATAAAACTGCCGAAACTTTAGAGGAATTAGCCGGGCAAGGGGTCGTTTCGCCAGAATTGTTACAAATGGAATGTTTTAAGCAAAGCCGACCTTTGCCTATAGATGCACCTCTGTATACACATCAGGCAGCATCATTGCGTAAACTTTGCGCCGAAAATCGAAATATTGTTGTTTCATCCGGTACAGGTAGTGGTAAAACAGAATGCTTTCTTCTCCCAATTTTTAATGACCTATTGATCGACCCCGAACCTGGCGTTCGAGCAGTGCTGGTTTATCCACTCAATGCATTGGTCAACGATCAGCTAGATCGCCTGCGGGTATTGCTGCGTGGTACAAATATTACGTTCGGTCGTTACACTAGCGAGTTGGAAGAAAGCGCGAATCGAGCCCGTAAACAGATGGGAAAAGAGTGGCAAGAGATGGAACCGGCCCGTAAAGCACTCTTTGATCAGTACCCACTGCCAAATGAGATTATAGGTCGTGATCAAATTCAAGAACAGGGAATAATACCGCAAATCTTGATCACTAATTATGCGATGCTAGAATATCTACTTCTGCGACCCAAAGACAGTCCTTTATTTGCACAAGGAAAATGGCGCTTTATTGTGCTGGATGAAGCACACACCTATGCTGGAGCACAAGGAATTGAAGTTGGACTATTGATACGCCGCTTGAAGCTTCGTCTAAAAAAACAGCTAGGGCAAATGCGCTGTATCGCAACAAGTGCCACACTAACCAATGATGATGCCAGTAATGCATGTAAATTTGCCCAAGCTTTGTTTGGCGAAGAGTTTACACAGGATGATATTATTTTTGGTCAACTCAACCATGATTACGTTTCTACTGTAGCATCTCAGCAACCTCTCGTTACAGCGTACATAGATAAACGATTTGAAGCGTTGATTGATAGTGTACGTAAGGAACAGTGGGAAAGCACAGATGAATTGGCTTTGCTAATGCAAGAAATTGGTCTTATCAATGATGAACAGTTGAGTCTGGCTGACAAATATGATCCACCGCGTTTTCTATGGGAGGTATTGCGTAGCAATGAAGATCTAGCGCACTTGCGAAAGATAATGGCGGAAAAGGGACAACCGGTTGAAGTAACAATGGTTGCTGAAGAACTGTTCAGAGATCGGTTGCCTATCGAGCAACAACAAAATGCGCTCTATCATTTAATTGAACTAGCTGCCATGGCACGCCCGTCAGCAGAAGAAGCATCCCTTTTGCCCGCGCGGTATCATCTTTTTGTGCGCCCGCCACAAGGTATTTGGGCTTGCCTTAATCCAACCTGCCAAGCCAAGCAGACTGGCAATCAATGGAGCAAACTTTTTGCAACCCCGCGTGAAACCTGTGATACTTGCCACTTATCGGTTTATCCTTTAGTCGTGTGTCGGACTTGTGGACAAGTGTACGTACGTCTTCAAAAGGTGGGCAGACAGTATCTACCTGAAGCGGCAATGGAACTTGAGACAAGTAAACACTATGTTACATGGCGTTTACTGAACGAGAATCGTGCCCTAGCGGATAATGACGAGGATGAAGATACACTTGTTGAGCAAGCCGGAGAGAGCATACTGAAACAAGACGAATTGGTTCTTTGCTTAGGGTGTCAGGAAAAGGTAAGAGCTAATGGTAAATGTGGTTGCTCTGACAAGTCAAAGCATACAGTCACGTTCTTTTTGTTGGAAGAAGAACGAAAAGTGACGAAGGGTAAAAATTCAGGTGTGGAGGCAAAGGCAGTAGACACAATGAATGAGTGCGGACGTTGTCACGGCCGTGCGCTTAAAGGCACTGAAATCGCCACTGAGATTTCCATGAATGCGCTCACACCTCTTGCAATCCTGACTGATGATTTATATCGTTCCTTACCTGAATCACCCCAACCTGACATCAGAAATAAAGCAGGAGGTGGGCGTAAATTGCTAAGTTTTTACGACAGCCGACAAGGAGCAGCGCGATTTGCGGCGTTCGTGCAAGATGTAGTTAATCAACAAGCGTATAGAAGAATCATTCGAGAAGCAGTTGCCGCTGCTTCTACTAACACATACTGGCCGGATCTAGAACAAGTGAGTGAGATCTGCCTAGAGTATGCGTTACATTATCGTGTAGCGCATAACGATCCCGATATTAGCAAAGGGGATCTGCCACGTAATACCCAGTATCTCAACCAAAGCCAGCGCCAACGAATAAAGCGCCACATGTCCAAACAAATCATTGCTGAGGTCACAACGCAGTTGCGCTCACGCCAATCATTAGAAACCTTAGGTTTGATGGCAATCCAGTACTTTGAAATTGAGCGCGTGCCTGACTTCGGTGACCTAGCCCAGAAGCTTAATTTGACTGACCTAGAAACGCGTATATTGGTAGAGTATCTTCTTGATGATCTACGTCGTGGGAAAGTAGTAACCTTACCTGAAGGTGTCCAGCGCGATGACCCAATCTTTGGGCGCAATAGATTTAGCCCTAGATTGGTAAGAGGACAAGATGCTAATCAATATGAAATTGCATGGGTTGGCAAAACTACTCGCCACCGAAGACGACAATTAATCGATAAGGTTTTTCGTCACAAGGGATTGGCGCATGATGAAGCAAGTGTTATTCGAGCATTGGAATTCATCTTTGATTGGTTAACCGGCCGAAGCGGTGTTCTCGATACCAGCGGACTAGAAGTTGGATTCCAACTACGGCATGACCGACTATTTTTTCAAGCAGATGCGCTGTGGTACCGCTGTGACCAATGTCAACGTCTTAACTGCCGTGGCAATGCGCTTCCATGTCCATATCCTCACTGCCAGGGAACATTGCAGCTTATTGAAATAGAAAATCTTAAACAGGGCAACTTTTTTTATGATAATCTGCGCCAGACACAGATCCCTATGCGTATCGAAGAACATACCGCTCAATTAGATCCAGAAAAAGGACGCGATTACCAGAATCAATTCAAAAGTGGAAGTATCAATATGCTCAGTTGCTCTACTACCTTTGAAATGGGGATTGATCTAGGCGATCTGCAGGCCGTAGTAATGAGCAACATTCCGCCAACGGTCGCCAATTACAAACAGCGAGCTGGGCGGGCTGGACGTCGATCCAGTGGTACGGCATTCATTTTAGCTTGGGCATCTAATCGACCTCATGATCAGACATATTTCAAGACTCCAGAGGAGATTATTGGTGGACATGTACGCATACCATTTCTTGATGTCCAAAATCATATTATTATTCAGCGTCATGTTAATGCAATTTTACTCAGCGAATTCCTACGCTATTGTACAAGCTTTAACAAGCATGACAGAAATATTGGAGCATTCTTTGATGAACAGGTGCCGGGTGGGTCGAATTATCAGCTACTACCGCAATGGTTGATGGAACAAGAAGAGTATTTATTAGATTTGTTAGGCATTTACGCCACCGCAGTCAATCAAGCAATAGATCCACCTCAATGTTTAAATATGTTCGAACATGATCTGCGCGAGAAAGCATATAGTCATTATCAAAAAGTAGCAGGATATTACCAAGAAGCACTAGAGGAAAAAGCAAATGAACAGTTAAAGTTGGTCAAAGCAGGAAGTAACAACCAAGCTATGGATTCAATAACTACGGAAATCAGGCGCTATGGTAGATTACTTGATCGTATTCGGAGTGAAGACAGCATTAATTATCTAAGTGATCGTGGCGTATTACCAAGTTATTCATTTCCTTTACACGTTGTAGAATTGCGAATACCACCTCATTTACTACCAGATCATCAACTGCGCTTACAACGTAACTTACAACAAGCTATTCGAGAATACGCGCCTGGTCAGGAAGTAGTGGCCGATAAGCGTATTTGGAAGAGTGAAGCCTTAGACTTCTTTGGAAAAGAACCGCAAATCTTTGCATATCATATTTGCCCTAACTGTAATTATTTGCGACTTGAACAAACAGCAGGCAAGGAACTCGAACAAACTGACCAACCTTGTCCGGTTTGTCATGAAGCACCGCGAAAAGGGAAATGGACACAGTATCACTATATTCAACCTGATGGTTTCCGCACATCGAATGACAGCGGGCAACCAGCAGGACAATACGTAGATCGCCCATTTAATTTAATGCGGTCAGCTTTGGTACCTCGCGCAATTGATACAGTCTCTCATAGTCAAGTACTAGCGATAGGCTATGATCGTGCGGGAGAATTACTCTATGTTAATGAGGGGTTTCAGGGTGGTGGATTCAGGATCTGCCCCAAGTGTGGCAAAAATGTCAGCAAACGCAACAATAAGTGTGATGGCGCATGGAATGGCCAGCCCTGTCCTGGCAAAATAGAAATGAATAGCACATTTACATTGGGATTTAAGCAAGAGACCGATACACTTCATCTCAAATTTAGCTCGACACCACACATTGTGCTACCAGAACCAGATGACATGTCGTTTTGGCTGTCCCTAAAGTATGCGCTCTTGCAAGGTGCAAGCCACGCTTTGCAAATTGAGCGCAAAGACATTGATGGCGTGCTGTTTCCGGAAGCACCAGAACCATCAGGGCAGCAATGGCGACAGTCGATTGTGTTGTATGACAGTGTTCCTGGTGGAGCAGGACATGTAAAGCAAATTCGCGATGAAATAGTACAAGTAGTCGCCGCATCGCTAAAAATAGTTAATTGTGACTGTGAGAAAAGTTGTTATCGCTGCTTGCGTGAATATGGCAATCAATGGGAACACCATCTATTGGATCGCGGGCGAGTGGCTGAATTTCTTTTTGCTTTGGACGCCGATCTTCAACATAGTGCGCAAGGGAATAGCTTGGATCTACATCCCGTTGCGGCTATAAATCCGGTGGTCTGGCTTTGGGAGCGTATACAACATGTTCAACAGGAGCTTTTCCTTTTTGCTGACAATATTACGCTCGATAACCCTACATCTGAAGGGCAAACATGGCTTGATCAACTGCAACAACTTTTACAACGCGGCGTAAAAGTAAACTTGTATCTAAATCACTTGCCGGATCAGAAATCAGGAAACGGGGAAGCAATTTTAATTGCGACTCATCTACGTTTGTTATTACGTAAGGGATTAAATCTACATCAGGCCAATCAGCAATCGCTTTGGACAGCATTAATTGACCCCGATACTGCTACGCCAAGTGCCATTAAATCAATAGCAGGGACGCCTTTTGTACTTGGGCGTGATATTGCCTCCCGACTTGTCGTGACATATAACGCAGATGCAGTTTTAGAAAGTGAACAAGTGATATTGCAGCACACTGATCGCCTTGTGCAAGATGAAGAGTTGCGTGAGCCGGCTGATACCTTTGTACACGAAATTGAACCTGATGGTAAGAAGCACAATGAGACTGAGTATTTTTCGGAGTTTTATACTAAAAAGCCTATACGAAGCATGGTTATCAATGACCGCTATCTAGACAAAAAGGAGAAAATTCTAAACCGATTGGGGGCACATATTGACCTCGCTCAACAAAAAGGGAGCTTAGAATGGGTTTTAGTGAAGACACAGCAATCGAATGATGAGCAGAAACAAGCAATCCAACAGCTAAAATCTCATTTTCCACATTTGAGGATCAAATTTGAACTTGATCGGCGGATAGATCATGATCGATATATTGAAGTAACTCATGTGGATGGAAGCAAAGCGCGGGTGATTATTGGCGTTGGGTTAGATTTTATTGAACCTACAGGTCATGTACGTAACACGTTCCTTATCTTTCAGACTTCTTACACGAAGTAGCAAAAAGCAATTTGCTCAATAGAACAATTTAATATTGCAATCAATCAAGAGTTTCATTTGAAGGAGTCTCTTGATTAACCAAAGCTTATGAGTAATAATATTGATGCTACATGTAGAATACCTCCGAAGGAGGTTCAAAAGAGGTAGATTGCGTTAAGCTCTGGAGGCTTGTTATAATAGGCAAGTGAAGCAAGTTTTTCTTTTCTGATCAACGAGTAGGATGTATAAAATGCCAACCCAAACCGCTCCGCTCTACCCCGTTCGCATCGTCAGACATGTCCGCATCCCCATGGCGGATGGCGTCGAACTGGACGCCGACCTGTACATGCCCGCTGCCGAGGGCAAATTCCCAGCCCTCTTCGATTACTATCCCTACCGCAAAGATGATCTTTCGGCTGGCGGTATGCGTGTCCATCACTACTTTGCCGAGCGCGGCTTTGTTGCCATTCGCCTGGATGTGCGCGGCAGCGGCAGTTCCGGCGGCACGGCGATTGACGAATATTCGGTGCAAGAACAGTTGGATGGTGTAGAGGCGATTGCCTGGATGGCTGCCCAGCCGTGGTGCAACGGCAATGTCGGCATGTTTGGCACCTCCTATGGCGGCTTTAATTCGGTACAGGTAGCCATGCATCGCCCGCTGGCGCTCAAAGCGATCTGCCCCATGTACTTTACCGATAATCGTTACACAGACGATTGTCACTACAAAGGTGGCACCATGCAAATGCTCTATGACATGGCGACCTATGGCCTCTCTATGGTGGTGCAAAATTCGTTGCCGCCCTATCAAGAAGCGGTTGGCGACCAATGGGCACAGATCTGGGAAGATCACTTGAAGGCAGAGCCGTGGCTGCTGCCCTGGGAATCGAACCATGTTTACAACGACTATTGGAAGCAAGGCTCGCTCTGTGAAAACTATGGGGCTATCGAGGCCGCCACCTTTATGATCGGTGGTTGGCGCGACGGCTATATGAATTGCAATCTGCGCACCTTTGAACACCTGCAATGCCCCAAAAAGGTACTGATCGGTCCCTGGTTGCACATTTGGCCGGATATTGGTCTGCCCGGCCCGCGCATTGACCACCTGCACGAAATGGCGCGCTGGTTTGACTATTGGCTCAAGGGCATCGACAATGGCGTGCTAGAGGAACCGCCGGTCGCCATCTATGTCCAGCAATATGACCCGCCCCAGGCTGACCGTCCCCTCACCAGCGGCTTCTGGCGCTATGAGGCTGGTTGGCCGTTGGCGCGCCAGACGATGCAGCCCGTTTATCTAGCCGCCGCCGATACGTTGCAAGAGCAACCACCCACGGCGTCTGGCAATGCCAGCTATGTATACAACCCCACGGTTGGCACCAGCTTTGGCATGTTCTCGGCGGCCAGCCCGCATCTGCTGCCCATGGATCAGCGTGTGGAGGATGCCTATTCGCTTAATTGGACCTCGGCCCCGCTCACCCAATCGCTGGAAATTCTGGGCTATGCTGAGGCCGTGGTACAGGTGGCGGCGACAACCGACGTGGCCTTTCTCGTCGTACGCTTGACCGACATTGCGCCCGATGGCCAGGCCGCGTTGGTCACCAAAGGTGTGCTGAACCTGACTCACCGCGACTCGCACGAAAATCCGTCGCCGCTGGAGCCGGGCAAGGTCTATGATGTGCGTTTTCTGCTCGATGCCACCAGTTGGCTTTTCGAGCCCGGCCATCGCATCCGCGTCAGCATCAACGGGGCCGATTATCCGAATACGTGGCCGTCACCCAAACTGTATGATGGCACCGTCTATTTTGGTGGTGAACAGGCATCGCATCTCCTGTTGCCCATCGTTGCCGCGCAAGAACCAGCCCTGCCCACACCGCAATTTCTGCCGCCATCAACTCCGCCGCCTTCATCTGTCCAGTCGTCGAGTCAGCGTCCAATCTGGCGGGTCACGCGCGACTATATGAATAACACAGCCGAAGTTTTCTTGAAACGTGAGGGCTACACCCGCGTCCATGAGCGTCTGGCCTTTACCAGCAGCAGCGAATCCACCACGCGTGTTGCGGAAAAAGATCCCGCCCACGCCACCATCCGCGGGCTGAGCCAGGTGAGCTTACACTGGCCCGAACGCACGATTGACACGCGTGCCCGTGGCCAGATCCAAAGTGATGAACACAACTTTCATGTTACCATCCAACTGGACATTATGATGGATGGTGTCCCCTTCCATCAGCGCCGTTGGATGAAGTCGATCCCGCGCCAGTTGCTATAAATCGGGTTACCGGTATGGTAGAGACGCAACATCTTGCGTCTCTACCATTATTAGGGCAATTTCGGTCAAGCACATTTTCCTCGCCTCTGCTATCATGGGTGCTATATGCAGCACCATGAACAACACCAATCCAACCCACTGCTTGATCCGCTGACGCAAGTCGTTGGCGGTGATCTGGACGCACTAACGGATGGCGCCGCGCTGGCCGACGCCGCCAATTACAGCCGTTTCTATTTTCACCGGCTGTTTCGTGAGCGCACAGGTGAAACACCCGGCGATTGTCGTCGTCGGCTATTGTTAGAACGCGCCGCCTATCGCTTGCGCCATACCACGCGCCCCGTCACGGACATTGCTTTGGACGCAAGTTTTGATTCGTTGGAAGGATTCTCGCGCGCTTTTCGTAAAGCGTATGGTGCCTCGCCCAGCCATTATCGCCGGTTGGAGCCACTGAACTGGTTTTTGGCAGCACCGAATGATATCCATTACGACCCAATTGTCGGTGCCGCAATTCGCCTGACGCAAATCAAGCCCCCAGGAGGCACTATGGACTTGACTGATCGCTTGATCGAACACGATTTATGGTTGACACGCCGTCTGCTAGAAGCGGCCATGACCTTGACGGATGCCCAATTAGATGCACCGCTGATCAAGCCGGAGCAACCGGTACCATTTGATGTGGTCGAGCAGACCTTGCGCGATGTGCTACGGCGCATTGTCTTTACCAAGGAAGTATGGGTGGCAGCTGTGCTGGGGCGCAGCCTGCCGGAAACCGAGGATAATTCGGCCTCTGGCTTGTTGCGGCGCATGGAAGCGGTCTTTGGCGAATTTCGGGTGCTGGTCCAGCAGGTGCGTGAACAGGGGCTGTGGGATGCAGAATTTGTCGATCTGCTCTGTGATCCACCAGAGACCTTTACCTATGGCGGCATGATCGCCCATGTGATTACCTTTGGGGCCTATCGCTGTACCGTGGCGATTCATGCACTGACGCGTCTGGGGGTGACTGGGTTGGGCTATGGCGATCCGATTGAATGGGAACGTACACTGACATCCCAGCGCGATAAGCCTGCCTAAAATCAACTTTGTATAGGAGAACTCAATGAGTGAAAAACAGGATCAACCACTACGCGGCAAAGTTGCCGTTGTTGCAGGCGCAACTCGGGGTGCCGGACGCGCGATTGCGGTTGAATTGGGCACAGCCAGCGCAACCGTCTATTGCACCGGACGCAGCGTGCGCGGCGCACCCTCTGATCTTCAGCGCGGCGAGACGATTGACGAGACCGCCGAATTGGTGACAGCGCAAGGGGGCGTGGGCATTGCCATACAGGTGGATCACACGCAACCGGCTGCCGTCGAGGCACTCTTTACCCGTGTGGCCGCGGAGCAAAAGGGTCAACTCGCTCTTTTGGTCAACGACGTGTGGGGCGGCGAGAGTTTAGTCGAATGGGGCAAACCGTTTTGGGAAATTGACCTTGCCAAAGCGCTGACCATGATCGAGCGGGCAGTCTTCACCCATATCATCACCAGCCGCTATGCGGTTCCGTTGATGGTGGCGCGCAATCAAGGGTTGATCATCGAGATCACCGATGGCGACTCGCTCAGCTATCGCGGCAACTTGCCCTATGATCTGGTGAAAACCGCGGTAATCCGGTTGGCGTTGGGCCAAGCCGAGGACTTGAAATCCCGGAAACTCGCCGGCATTACCGCGCTGGCGCTTACCCCTGGCTTTCTACGGTCGGAGCAGATGCTCGAGCATTTTGGGGTCACAGAAGAAACCTGGCGCGATGCGATCCAGCAAGATCCCTATTTTGTCGGCAGCGAGACCCCTCAATACATTGGGCGCGCCGTGGTGGCATTGGCCATCGATCCCCACGTGCATGCCAAAAGCGGCCAAGCTTTCGCTACCTGGACCCTCTCTGACGAATATGGCTTTACCGATGCCGATGGCAGCCGGCCGCACTGGGGCCGCTTCTTTGCCGAGATGAGGGCGAAAGGCAGTTGAGACACGCGACTGGGAGACGCGCGACACGAGACACGAGACAAGAAATCTCGTGTCTCGCGTCTGTCATTAAGTGGATAGACAACTGATAATGGGTGCAATCTCTGGCAAAGGGGTTGCACTTTTTTTTGTATTATGTTGATATGGGGTTTGACAACTGAAAACCATACATGTATAATCTCCTTGCAAGCACATCGTATGTCTCCCTGTCGAAGTATGATGTCGTCTACGTGTATGAATTTCCAAGAGTAAGAGTAAATTTATGAAGGCTAGCCCAGCACCTGACTTGGCCCAGCACCCAGGTGGCTTAAGCGAACAAGTGGCGCATATCCTCAGTGAGCGAATCATTGAAGGCGAATTATTGCCGAACTCGTATTTGCCGCCTGAGCCGCAACTTGTCGAGGAATTTGGCGTGAGCCGAACCGTTGTGCGCGAGGCGACCCGCGTGCTGGCGGCTAAGGGACTGGTTGAAGTGCAACGGGGTCGCGGTGTTCTTATACGTGAACCGGCCTCGGAAGCGACAGTCGCCATGGCATTTTCGTGGTTGCTGCGGCGGCGTTCGGTTACTTTCTGGCACCTCTGGCAGATGCGCGTAACCCTGGAGACAGAAGTGGCGGGCCTCGCGGCCATCCATCGCACGCCAACCCAGCTTTTTACGTTGCGCCAAAGTATGTTGGCCATGGAAAACCCAGATGCCACGTTGGATGTATTGGTCGATGCGGATATGGAATTTCATCATACGCTGGCCGTAGCCGCCAGTAATCCACTGTTGGAATTGATCTTTCAAGCCGTGACGGATCTGATGCGCGCCAGTCGCAAATTGACATTGGGCCACAGTGGTGCGCAACGGGCATTACACGGTCATGTACAGATTTTTGCTGCGGTCGAAGAAGGTAATCTTGCCGCGGCACGCGCAATGATGCGCGCCCACCTGGAAGAAGTAAAAGAGGATTTGGAGAGCCAGCCAGCCAATGCACTTGTCTTTGATGCCAAACTCTGAAGCAGAACAAGGACTGTGCATAGCTTATCTTTAGTAGTCAATCTTGGTTTTAAGTAAGCACTAGGAGCAACTATGCCTTACGAAGCATCGATTGTCCCGACGCAGTTAAACCCCGAACTGACCCCCGAACTGGAACGTGAAGTTAGGTTTTTTCTGAAGTGGGGCTACTTGGTGGTAGAAGATGTGATTACGCCATTGCAAGTAGCAGAGTTACGCGCTGCCCTGGATGAATCGCTGACGCGTAACAAAACCCAATTCACCCATCAATTGCTAGAAGAAGATGATCGCTTTAGCTTTTTGCTGGATCATGCGCCAGTAATGAGCCGGATGAAGGCCTTGCTCGGTAATTGTGTGCAACTACACAGCGCCACCGCCCGCATGACAGAGCCAGGCGCGCCCGATCAAAGCTGGCATCGCGATGGACCGTGGCCGGTTGATCCAGATGGTACCCCATTTGGCAGCATTCCGGGGCAGATCAACTGTGGCTATTATCTGGACGAATTGACCATGGAAAATGGCCCGATTGTGATCGTGCCTGGCAGCCATCGTGCGCCCTTCAAACCGCCGGAAGGCTCGCCGCGCTTTCCCGACGAGAAATATATTCTGGCCAAGCCAGGCCAGGCGATTATTTTTAACGGCTGGCTCTATCACCGGGGTGCCGCCAATCGATCTGCACAGCGCCGCCATGTCTGTTTGATGTGTTATCAAAATGCCTGGATGAAATCGCGCGAGCCCTTTACTGGCCCACGCGTTACCCAATTGCGCGAGCAGGGCACCGCCGAACAGAAAATGTTACTCGGTGGCGTTTCCCAGTGGTAAGTCGCCCAGCCGTTGACAGGTAAATCGTTAAGTAAATCGTAGCGCATACAGCAACGTGATCGTGCTCCCTGTTACGCTCACTGACACGTTGACTAATTCACAACTATCCTATTTTTAGTACTACCGATTATCCAATTGAGCAAGAAAGGCAAACCGATGGCAACCGCCACTACGGTAAAGCATGCCATTATTGCTGGCATTCCCTTGCTATGGGCTGCACCAACCGTACCGTCAAACAAGTTGGTGATCTGGCTGCCGGGGTTTAGTGGCAGCAAAGAAGGTGTGCAAGAAAATCTGCTGGACTTGGCGCAGGCTGGCTTTTGGGGGCTAAGTTTTGATCCGGTTCAGCATGGTGAACGGCTCATCGCAAGCCTTGATGAATTGCGCACCCGTGTGCGCGGCAACATTCGGCGCTATTTCTGGCCGATCCTGGCCCAAACTGCTGAAGAGACAAGCACGGTGATCGATTGGGCGCAGCACGAATTTGGTGTGTCCAGGGTGGGCATGGGTGGTATTTCCATGGGCGGCGACATTGCGGTGGCTGCCGCGGGGGCGGATGCGCGCATTGGCGCGGTGGC
>DAOTTR010000111.1:0-15973 GCA_034437715.1 Caldilineaceae bacterium | reverse complement strand
ATCTCATCGCGGCTGACATCGAGCAATTCGGTCGCCTGTTTGACCAATTCCGAGATGGGCAGAAAGACATGGCCTTCTTCGGTCGCTTGATTGAGGGCATAGGCCACGCCTGCCGCTATGCGTTGCGGCGAATCGGGGGCCAGGCCAAGCGATTGGGCAATACGGTCGGCGGTGAGAAAGCCAATGCCATAAATGTCGCGCGCCAGCCGATAGGGATCTTGGCGCACCGTGACAATTGCGTCATCGCCATAAAATTTATAAATTTTGGTCGCCAGGCTGGTGCTGACGCCATGACTTTGCAGAAAGAGCATTACTTCCTTGATCGCCTTCTGCTCTTGCCAGGCGGCAATGATCAATTCGGTACGTTTGCGCCCGACCCCAGGCACTTCGTTCAAGCGATCCGCTTGCTCTTCAATCACCGTGAGTGTTTCTACGCCAAAATATTTGACAATGCGCTTGGCCGTAACCGGCCCCACCCCGCGAATCAAGCCGCTGCCCAGATATTTCTCAATCCCGGCGACGGTGGCGGGCAAAATCGCGCGCATCTGCTCCACGACAAACTGGCGACCATACTCGGCATGAACGGTCCAGCGCCCCTGCAATTCCACCGATTCACCCACGTTGACACCCAGCATGGTGCCCACGACAGGCACTTCGCGACTCTGCCCAAAGCCGCTATGGCCCGACGATTCTGGCATCAGCTTGGCGACGGTGTATCCCGTCTCTTCATTATGATAAGTAATGCGTTCGACCACGCCGCGTAGAAGATCCATAGCCCCAAGCGTAGCAGATCGCGCACGCCAAAGCAAGTATCCAGCCCACAATCTTCGCTACATTCTGGTACAGACGCAAAATATTGCGTCTGTACCAATGCGCCGCTACCAATAATTTTACAATTTTGCAAAAACGTGCTACACTGATCGAACTATTGTGCTAGACCACGCGCCCGGTACAGCGGTGATCCGGCGATAGTTGATGTTGATAATCGATGTCGTTGGTTGCAATCAACCTAATTTATTTCCGCTTGTTGAGTTTTCTTAACTAGAATAGGAGTACCAGATGGCTCTCGCAAAGGTGCACAAAGGCGAATTGATCCGTGAGTATCAGTTAACGCCCAGTGATACCGGTTCACCTGAAGTGCAAGTCGCACTGTTGACCACACGCATTAATTCGCTCGTTGAACACCTCAACACGCACAAGCACGACGAAGGTTCACGCCGGGGATTGCTAAAGCTTGTTGGCCAACGTAGGCGGCATTTGGCCTACTTACGCCAGAAAGATACCAATCGGTATCAAGAATTGATTCAACGCTTGGGCTTACGTCGATAAAGAAAATAAACGAGGGGCGAGTCGATCAAAGGTTTGATACTCGCCCCTCGCTTGTTTTCTTTGTGGAAAATCCGATAAAAGTCTGCGGAGCAGTGTGCATTTTCAGAGAAATTTTTCATGCGCGCGTTTGGTTGGCTTTTTTCTGGTTTGTGTAGTAATCGTTTGTAGTATGGTGATCGTTTGTAGTGATCTATCGTTTGATAGCGTAGTTCGTTAGCAGTGTAAAGCGATTCAGTTGGCCTTTTGTTTTTGCGTTCGTCGGGGTTCGGCATTGGAGAGCGCAACCAAGTAATGATTTTGAGCTTCGATGGTGATTGAACGTGATTGTACCGGCAATCCAACGTTTGCGATCATCAATTTAAAAATCTCTTGATTTGGTATCGCTCTCCAGTTCCGCACCTTGGCCTCTCCCCCGCTGCCCGCTGATACGCTCTACGCTGCCCGATCAGACTTGCGTTGCATTTTGTGCTTTCTTTCTGTCATAGTAACTTGCTTCATGCTCTGCTATGATGGAGGATGAACAGAACGCGCGCAAAAAATTTATGTAACTCATCCCTGCCATACAACTGTTGTCAACGTTATTTTCGTTGTTATTTTCGTTGTTATTTTCGTTGACAACAAGGATCTCAAACCTATATGTTTGGTGGATGAGCAAGTTATGCAGCTTAAGGAGTTTATCAATGCAGCTTTTTGATGGAGCCCAGGTATTTACCACCGAAATGGGTGGGCGTACCCTGAGCATCGAAACTGGTGTGCTAGCCGCGCAAGCAGGTGGTGCCGTAACCGTCCGTTATGGTGACACCGTCTTGTTAGCCACCGCCACTATGAGTCGCGACGTGCGACCCGACATTAATTTTTTTCCGCTGACGGTTGAGTTTGAAGAGCGGCTCTATGCCGCCGGACGCATCCCCGGCAGTTTCCAACGGCGCGAAGGCCGCCCCGGCGATGAATCAATCCTGATCTCGCGCCTGGTGGATCGCCCGTTGCGCCCGCTCTTTCCCAAGGGCTTTGTCAACGAAGTGCAGATCATTATCACGGTGCTCACCTCGGACGGCGAAAACCTGATGGGACCGCTGGCGATTATTGCGGCCTCGGCCGCGCTGCACATCAGCGACATTCCGTGGAATGGCCCTATCGGTGGCGCAAACATTGGCTTTGTCGATGGTGAGTTTGTCATCAACCCCACCGCCACCCATATGCAGCACAGCGCGCTGGATCTGACGGTCGCCGGCACCAACGATAACATATTGATGGTCGAGGCGGGCGCACGCGAGATCCCGGAAGATATGATCTTGGATGCGCTCAAGCTGGCCCATACATCAATGCTGCCCGTGATTGCGCTGATCCAAGAGATGCAGTCCAAGGTCGGCAAGCCCAAAGCCACCGACTACGCCGTGGCCTTGCCCAGTGACGCAACCTTGAACGAAGTAGAGACGCTGGCCGCCGCCAAAATCAGCGACGTGATGGCAATTGGGCTGGGCAAACATGACTTGAAAGACGCACTGGCCGTGATCAAGAGTGAAGTCAAGGCCCAATTTGCCGAGCGCGTTGCCGCTGGCGAAGTGCCGAATGGGCATATCGGCGAATCGTACGATATGGTCATGAAAGAAGCCACGCGCAAGCGTATCTTGAACACCGGCATCCGTCCCGATGGCCGTGCGACCACCGAAATTCGCCCAATCAGCGTACAGGTGGGCAAGTTGCCACGCGTCCATGGCTCTGGCCTCTTTATGCGCGGCGAAACGCACATCCTCAGCGTTGCCACGCTTGGCACCCCAGGTGATGCGCAACGGCTCGACAACCTGCAACCGGGCGTTTCCAAGCGCTACATGCATCATTACAACTTCCCGCCCTACAGCACCGGCGAAGCCTACCCCATGCGTGGCCCCAAGCGCCGCGAAATTGGGCACGGTGCCCTGGCCGAGCGCGCGTTGCTAGCGGTCATTCCCGAAGATTTCCCCTACACCTTGCGTGTGGTGAGTGAAGCAGTGAGCAGCAACGGATCGACCAGCATGGGCTCGGTTTGCGGTAGCACCCTGGCGCTGATGGATGCCGGTGTGCCGATTTCGGCCCCTGTCTCTGGGATTGCGATGGGCTTGATTCAAGACCCCGAGAGTGGCGACTATAAAATCCTCAGCGATATTCAGGGGTTGGAAGACGCGCTGGGGGATATGGACTTCAAGGTCGCCGGCACAGAACATGGCATCACAGCCTTGCAAATGGACTTGAAGATCAAGGGGCTGGATTTTGAGATTCTGCGCCAGGCCCTGGAGCAAGCGCGCGCCGGTCGGATGCACATTCTGGGCAAGATGATGGATGTCCTGCCCGAAGCGCGCCAGACCATGAGCGAATTTGCGCCCCGCATTCTGACCATTCACATTGACCCGGAGAAAATCGGCAAGATTATTGGACCAGGCGGCAAAGTGGTGCGCAGTTTGCAAGAACAATACAGTGTCAAGATTGACATTGAAGAAAATGGCACTATCTATGTTTCCGGTGAAGGAGCCAGCGCCGAACAGGCGTTGCAGCAGATTGCCAATATGACCGAAGAGGTGGAAGTCGGCAAGATCTACACCGGTACGGTTGTGCGCGTCGAGCCCTATGGCGCGTTTATCAACATCATTCCTGGCGTCGATGGCATGGTGCATATCAGCCAATTGGCCGATTACCGTGTGGACAAAGTCGAAGACATTGCCAACCTGGGTGACGAATTGACGGCCATGGTGGTGGATGTCGAAGGCGGCAAGGTGCGCATGAGTCGCCAAGCCGTACTCGAAGGCTGGAGCGTTGAAGAAGCGCAAGGCCGTGACCGTGGCGGACGTGGCGGCGGCGGCGACCGTGGTGGTGATCGCGGTGGCGACCGTGGTGGTGATCGCGGCGATCGACGTGGCGGTGACCGTGGTGGCAATCGCGGTGGCGACCGCGGTGGACGCCGTTAAGTAATCGTAAACATAACGGAAAGCCATAGCTTCTTACAAGAAGCTATGGCTTTTTTGTACTCCATTTCTTTTTTGCTGATTTACTGTATCGAAACCAGAAAGATACGCAAGTCCTAAATGGTGCTCTCGCTAAGGCTATGAACAATCTTCCTGGAAGCCCGCTTCAGGGTAAAATCATTCAGATCATGCAGAATGGGCTTCCAGCAAGGTGCATGAATTTACCGAAAGCACCGCTAAACCATCAGCGCTGAATCAAGGGCAGGTAGATCGCACTTCCAGCAGATTGACCGGTACCTGTCACCGCTACTGTGACGGAGCCGGCCGCGGTTCCGCCTTGCCCATCGCTAACCACATAGCTGAAGGTGTCGGTCCCCGCGAAGTTGCTGTTAGGCGTATAGATAACAGTGGCATCATTGATGGTCGCTGTGCCAAATTGTGGCTTGCTAACGGAAGTAATCGTCAATGGATCCTGGTTTGGATCACTGTCATTGGCCAGTACATTGATCGTGACAGCGCTACCTGCCGTTGTGTTCGCATGATCGGCAATCGTGATGGGAGGCTGATTCGTTGCCGTGGCTACATTGCTCGTAAAGACAGGACGTTGCAAATGAAAGCTGCCGATCACGGTCAGGGGGGCAGGCGCATAGCCCCAGAGGGTCTCGCGATATTCGCCGTCGATTTGGCTACCATCGGCGGCAGATGCCATCCCTGTTAAGCGAAACTGCCGTTGCACCGTACGACCGCTGACCACCATCGAGACGCGCTCGGAGTGTAGCGTAAGCGTGGTACCATCAAAACTGCCCGTGACATATGGTCCGATCTGCAGACTGGACGCGCCACTGCCCAAGGTGTGTTCGACGCTATAGACCAACGTCTTGTCCAGGCTGACATAGCCGTTGAGCGTATTGGCGGTTTGGTCCAGTTGCAACGACAGGTCAATCGTGCCCAAGTCAGGTGGTGGCGGTGTACCGGTACCCGGGGCCGGGGATATCGCTAAGGTATCGCTGTAGACACCGCCCAGTGCAACATTAAGTTTCACCGGGCCGCTATAATTGCCCACAAGTTGAGCCGCACTATTCTGGTCCTGCACCGTCTGAGCAGATTGTGCCAATGCCACGCGGCTTGCGGACGTGCCGCCCAATCCGCGCAGTTTGACCGCGCCCAACCCCACCATCACGCCGCCAATAACCAACAGCAACCCCATAATTGCTACGGGTAATTTATTTTTCACATTGTTCTCCCTATCTTCGACAATTCAAGACCGCAAGGTGTCTCGCCAAGGTACTAAGCACGTGCAATCCCTCTAAAAATCTACCCGCACACATTGCGATGGCTGGGGCTGACTGTTAACACTGCGCGACGCATAGGTCGTGCTAATCTTTAGCTCGATGTCAGTCAACTGCTGCAAATCCATGTCCGGCAAGATGCCATTGGGCGAACCGGCGTTTACCACCACCTGCCAGCCATTCGATGCCAGCGGACGACCGAGAAAGGCGGGGGTGCTGAAACCAGGTGAGCTGTTGCCTTTCGTGCCGTTGATATCCCCGTTGAACACCCCGGTGACCACATCGGTCGGTTGACCCGACGGGAATTCTAGCCCCAAAAGTGCCGCGGGCGGGATTAGTCGATAGTCAAAGAGGCAACCAGCAAAGGAGGTCAGCACCACCTGCCCACTCTGGCTCACCCGCACCTGGCGATAACCGAGGTCGCCGCTCTGCACCGAAAGCAGGTTGATGCCAAAGCCGTTGCTGCCGGCCTTGGGTTGACCAATACCTGCCACCTTGTGCAGCCAATAGAAGCCATAATCCTGCGTCACCACTTGCCCAATCAACCCGTTAGCGGCGGCGGACGTGGTAAAGTCAAAGACCAAGCTTGGCCTCCCATCGCTGCCCAGAATAGTCTTTTGCGACACCCATTGGCGGAAGCGTTTTATGCGCTCGCTTTGTAGATCGGCGTCGGCAACCCCTTGCCCCTTGAGATATGGATCGGTCAAGCCAAGGAGATGTTGGGCGACGGAGAGGGTCAGATCAAGCTGGTTGGTCTCGGCATCGCGCACAGCACCGGGCAGATTGGTGACCGCGCCATCCAGGTTTTGCAGGAAGATCAGAATGTCGTTGGCCGTGCGCGCTTTGTAGATGTCCGAAATGCGGAAGTTGTTGGCGCTGAGCCGGGCGGTGTATTCATATTCCGCGCGGCGGGCAGCCAGATAGGCTTGGCGCGCGGCGGTCTCTAACTGTGCCGCCAATTCTAGCCGCCGCGAATCACGTACCATGCGATAGCTGGGGTCGTTGGCAGGCAGCGCGGTGGTATAGGCGTGTTGGCGCTTGGACTCGAAGACATCGTGCCCCGTCTGCCCGACCACCCCGTTGAACTGGGTTAACATCGACTGATACTGCTGAAGGGCAATATCGATTTCACCCTGAGCCTCGGCCATGTCGTAGAAGAGATTACGCACGACCGCGGCAGAGTTGGCGTCTTCGATCTCCATGTCATGCGCCGCTTGCCGCAACATTTGCGCGGGTCGCAACCCTGCCTCGGCAAACGCGCCTGGATTGACATCGAAAGAGTACTCTGTACCAATCGTGATTGCACAGCAATTGGCGGCGGCGATGGCTGCTTCGAAAGCCGAACTGTCTTGCGCCCCGTTTAAGATGGCGCTTTTAACTTTGATATTGCGCATCACTTCGGTGTTGGCACGCTGAACGATGTTGTCGCGCTTTTTGATCGCGGCTTCTACTCCCAGCCAAGCCGTGCGCAGATCCTGGCGCGCCGTGCGCATGTCACTCACTAGAATCAGCCAGTTGCTGCCGTCCACATTTGGTGGTTGGCCATTCGTCGTCCGGCTCATGCAGGCATCAAAGCTGTTGGCGGTGGGGTCGCACTCCTGTGTATGTTTGATCATCTCATCAATACAGGCGTACCAGGCGGCGTCTGGATCCGGCGCATTGAGGAACCCTTGCAGATCGCAGCCCGCTTCGATCTGGATGTCGTTATCCACTTTGGTGTTGATGGCGAGCACGGCTTTGACCAGATCTTGTTGGTTCAGGTCAAAGATGCGCTCCGCGTTTTCCGTCTGCTGCTGAATCTGTAGCGCTAGGTCCGCGGCATCTTTGGCCTGCTCCCACAACCCCTTGTCGCTACTGCCAAAGGCGGTGTGGTAGGGCCGCGCGGGGGTGAAGCGGACATCCATGCCAAAGATGTTGCGTCCATCGCGCATCTCACGGGCACTGGCGCGCGTATCCAACAGATTGAGCGCCATCTCCGCCACCAGCGCGCCATCGGGGCGCGTGCCGGCCGTCGCACAGCCGCTGCTCGACGCGCCAATGGCCGCCGTCCCCGCCAAGCCGACCATTTTGAGATAGCCCTCCGTGGCTGCCGTGCGGTACGCAGCCTGGGCGTTAGCCTGGGCGCGGGGGATGTCGTTGTCGCTCTTAATGTCCAGATAGTTCAACCGAATGGCAATGTGATGCTGTGCTACTTCTTGCCCCTGGGCGGCGCGTGAGAGCAACGCCCATTCGGATTGGGTGTAGAAGTCGGAGACCAGACACCCGCTGCCCAACGGATGTTCAAGCGCCTCGCGCAACCCTTGTTCAGTTAGGTCGAACTGGTGTTTGGCGGCATCCAGTTTGGCCACTTCTTGGCGCACAAAAGCCTCGCCCCCAAGCAACGCACCGGCGCTAAAATGCAGCCCCAAGGCATCAACCATAAATTGCTGAGCAAAGATCATGCGCAGATAAGCGGCCTCGCGCACACTTTGGCGGAGGCGAGCCGGAAAGTTGCACCAGTCGATGACCGGATCAAGCACTTGACCGCTGTGCGCGGGGTCGGGCGGGCTGGGGTTTTCAGCCTGGGCGCAGAGCTGATCCTTATAATTGGCCCCTGGCACGGCATCCGTGCCATTGTCCGTCCGCATACGCGCTTCAGGCGCGTAGACGGCCAGGAAGGCATAAAGATCACGCGCCAGACGCAGATCGGCATCGGCCAGGTCGATGCGCTGCTGCAAGGTCATGCTGGGAATGGCGGCATCGGGGTCATCGTAGACGGCAGAAAAGCCACTGTTGACATCAAATTGACGGACCAACTTATTAAAGTTGTTGTTGGGGCGATAGGGGGAAATATCCGCGCGGAAATTCATGTTGCGTTCGAGCAAGCCACGTGCTTGTGCTTCCAGCGCTTTATAATCAGCATAGAAGAGCGCACCAGCCATGGGCAGCCGACTATTGTCTACCGCGGGAAAGCTGTTGCTGGTGGGGCTACCCGCCGCGCTGAGATCACCACTTAGACCAAAATTACTCGAACAAAAGTCGCTCAGGTTGCCACCGCCACAAGCTGCCTGCACAATGCGCACCGTCAGTAGCAGTATCAACGCCAAAGTTAGCAGCGCGCCAAGCCATCGGCGCACGCCTTGGCCGCGTGCTTGAACTCGTGATTGACCCCTTAATTGACCTAGTATTTGATTGCGAAAAAATTGCCTCATCGCATGATCCTCCTTTCTGTTTTGGCAATTTAGTCTTCGATGATCAAAACGCAGGTCATGTTGACTGAATCGTAAGCACCATTGAAGGCCCCAAACCAATTGAGCAGCCCAAAACCGAGTGCGCCATCGCTGCCTTGGGCATTGTTATGTTCGCCATCGGTAAAAAAGCAGGAATTATAGACATTCATCAGATGACCGACACTGCCGTCCTTATCGAACCCCAAAGTCGGGGCGGATCCCATTGGCTCATAGATGGCCCACTGCCGCTTGCCATTGACCTCGGCAGCAAGGCTCAGCCGAAAAGGGCCAGCGCCCGCCAGTAATCCCCCTTCATGGGCTGAATCCCAGTTGCGCATATATAAGCTCACCTGACAGCCATCTTCGTCTTGGCAAAACTGGGTGAGGAGCGCATTATCGACGGGAACCGTGTCCGGCGACGAGCCGTTGTCCGGCGCTTCCACGACATATCGGCTGATGTTCACTGGATAGGTAGAGCGTTGATTGGCACCGCCGTTCGAATCGCCGATATCGTGAATGGCCCCGGCGTTCCAATTGCCATTCACCGTCAGATCGCCAGCGATTGTCACGACGTTATTCGTGCCGCCGCTCAGGGTCAGCCCACTGGCGCTGTTGGTAATCTTGCCACCGTTGGGGGCAAAGCCAATCTCACTAGCGCCGGCCGCGCCCAAGGTGACCAAATTGGGAACGCCACCACCAGCCGCCAAATTATTGGCCGTCCCCGCGGTCTGGGCGCTGTTGGCTTGCATGGCATAGGGCACCGGGTGCAGCCGCTGGCGGGGCAACATCTCGGGATCGCTATTGACGCTCAGGCCGAGATAGAGGGGGTAATTGTCAAAAACCGTAGGGGCGATGGGCGTAGCGTCCCCCACGACCACGCTGAAAAGACCGGTACGCACGTTCACGTTGGCAAAGCTTTCGGTGTGGAGGGCACTGCCACCCGTCACAGCCGCATAGAGTTTGAGGGTCAGATTGACCGTGCCGTTAATCAAGTCGCCATTGGCGTCGCGCAGCGTGCCCTGATAACTAAACGTGTGCGGAATCGTGACAGCGGCCTGCGGTGCCGACACGGCTGCACTTAACTCGGTTGCCCATGCGGTTGCAAAGGGTCCCCCTTGCAGCCAAAGCAGAATGAAGAAGTTGACGATGAGGAGCACCGCCAACATCAGGAAGGATTCAATACGTCGCTGTTTCATAGAAATGCTCCTGTTTGGGTTGGGTAAATATGGTTCACGCTATGTCTCCAGATCTGGATGTATGTGCGTTTCCTGTGAACGCGCGTTGGGTGCGGTTTGCGCCCACAGGAAGGTAATGAGCGCTTCCAGATCGGCAAAGTGCACAATTTCCCTCGTCTGGACATGCTGGGCGGAGGCATGCCACAAGGCGTGCTCGCCATCTTGCCAGAGGCGTAATAGATAGGACTGGTACTTTGCCGTGGATTCGTGCATAATATGCCTACAATAGAAAGAATGATGGTTGCTACTTGCTCTTATCATAGTCGGTGCCATTTCCAAATCATTACCAAGCCATTTCCACTAAGCCATTTACACCAAGCCATTTGCACTGGGGTGTGTCCCATTTAGTTGAGGATTGCCAAGCAGGCCTAATTGAATCGTCCTGAATCATCCGCGCAATTCCAAACATAGGGTACGCAACCTCGCCATTGGGTCAACTTACGCGTATGAACACCTATCCTTTCCGTTTTTTCGGCCCCGGCCTAATCGTAGATCAAGATGGACAGGCCGTTCCCATGCGCTCGCGCAAGCAACTCGGCCTGCTCGTTTATCTGTCCACAGAACATCAAACCGTCCACAGCCGCGCGACACTGTTGGCGCTCTTTTGGCCCAACGAAGCGACGCCCACAGCCCTCAACAACCTACGGGTAACGCTCTCGCGGCTACGCCAGTTAGCCAATACGCTGGCACCGGTGGATGCCGCGAGAGCGGTGCTCTTGATTACGGACCGCCGCAATGTGCAGATCGATCCAGCCTGGGTTGACCGCGTCGATACGAATCACTTTCAGCGTCTACTAGAGAGCAGCCGCCAGCATGGTCACAGCAGCCGCAGTCAATGCGAGCACTGTCAGACACTGCTGCGTCAAGCCGTAGGACTCTATCAAGGTGAATTTCTAGAAGGCTTTGGGCTGAGTGAGTGCGCCGCCTTTGAAGAATGGCTCTTTATGCAGCGCGAGCGATTGCGACTGCTTATGTTGGATGCCTATGCTGGCTTGGCCGTCTATGCCGAGACCAACGGCGATCTGGCCGCCGCGCGCGCCGCCGCCCAACAGCAGATTGAACTCGACCCTCTGCGCGAATCAGCCTATCGCCAGCACATGCGTATTCTGGTGAAACTGGGCGAACGCAACGCCGCGCTGATGCTCTTTGAACGGTGCCGCACAGTCCTACGTGAAGAGCTAGGCCTGGACCCAGAGCCGGAAACGATAGCCCTACATACACAAATTCTCAATTTGGAAGTGCCCACCAAAGTACCCACCAGTGTCAGTGATGCGTACCCACAAACGATATCGCGCGAATCACCCAGCGGGGTAAAACCAGAAACTGCGCCACGCCACCATCACCTGCCCCAGCAGTTGACCCCATTTATCGGCCGCGAGGAAGAGATCGCGGCACTTCAGATGCGCCTCGCGCACCCAACCTACCGCCTGTTGAGCATTGTGGGGCCGGGCGGGATCGGCAAGTCGCGGCTGGCGCAGCAGGTGGCAGCCCAACAGTTGAACAGCTTTCGCGACGGCGTTTATTTTGTCTCATTGACCCAAGTGCCCACGGTTGAATCAATACCTCTGGCCATTGTAGAAACGCTACAGCTTTCGTTTGCGGCCAGTCAGAAAAGCCCGGCCGAGCAGTTATTCGAGATGATCGGGCACAAAGAACTTTTGCTGGTGCTCGATAACTTTGAACATCTCATGGATGGGGTTGATCTATTGGTGGCGCTGCTGCAACAAGCACCCGCGGTGATGCTACTCGTCACCTCGCGCGAGCGACTCAACCTGCAGGCAGAAGACCTCTTCGAGTTACAAGGCTTGGCCGTTCCCGCCAGCAGCATGGACGCCACAGCCACGCATTTCGACGCTGTTCGCCTTTTTGTGGATCGGGCGCATCGACTGGATAAACAGTTCAAACTAACTGCCGCGCAACTGCCCCATGTGGTGCAGATCTGCCAACTGGTGGAGGGGTTCCCGCTGGCCATCGAACTGGCCGCGACGTGGATACGCGATTTGAACTGTAAGGAGATTGTGGTTGAACTGGTTGAGGGGCTGGATCGGCTGGAAACCACCGCACACGACATCGGCCCACAACACCGCAGCCTGCGCGCCGTCTTCAACGCATCGTGGCGTCTACTCTCCCCAGTAGAGCGCCGTACGTTGGCCAAGCTAGCCGTCTTCAGCGGTGGCTTTACGCTGGCTGCGGCGCGCGCCATCGCCACGGCAACACCCGCCTTGTTGAGTGCCCTGCGCAACAAATCGCTGCTGCGCCATGCCGGTGCGCGCCGCTATGACATGCACGCCCTGGTTCATCAGTTTTCGGCGGAAGCGCTAGCGAGCGATGCGGCTACCGCAGCCATTATGGGGCGCGCTCACAGCCAATACTATCTGACCCTGTTGGCCGATCAAGCCGTGGCCCTCGACACGCGTGCGGCTGGTTTGGCAGGCGCGCTCATCCAGCCAGAGTGGGAGAATGTGACCATCGCTTGGCAGCAGGCCACCGTACAAATGGAGCTGCTCCTGCTACAAGATGCTCTAGATGGTCTCTTTCGCTTTTGCGATCTGCGTGGTCTCTACATAGAGGCGCAGACATTGTTTGAAAGCACGGTGGCGCGCCTTGAAACGCCATCCGCTGAGTCCAAGTGGGCAGAGGAGGATACAAGAGAGAACGAAGTGCAGCGGTTAAAGTTGCACTGTCGCTTGCTGACGGCGCTGATCTATGTGGCTGAATGTCGCGGCCAATTTGAGCGCACGCAGGAACTAACCCAAAACGCGTTGGCGCTGGCCACCGCACTCGACAGCAAAGCCGAGATCATCAGCATCCACCTCAACCAAGCCAAAGCGTTTGAACTGATTGCAGACTATACGCAGGGCATTGCCTTGGCCGAAAAGATGCTGGAGATGGCGCAAACAGCGGGGCTTGAATTGCAGGCAGGCATCTGCCTGGAGTTGATTGGCTACAACGCCTATCGATTGGGCGACTATGCGCGGTCGCAGGAAATGTACCACCGTCTGCTGGCGTATCATGAGCAGACCGGCCGTTTAGAGTTACCTGCCCGCTTAGCGATCAGCATTTTGGGCAGCATAGCCATCGATCAGGGAGATTACGAAACCGGGTTAAGGTACTATCAACGTTTTCTTGACAGCAGCCAAGCTACTGATGATCGGATCAACACGGCACATGCCTACGATTATTTGGCCCGTGCTTGGAATCATCTTGGCGACTTTACGCAAGCTGTTGCGCTGGCTGACCAAAGCATTGCTCGAGCAGATAGTCTTGGTGACGCCCCGATCAAGGGCATGGCGCTACTCAACAAATGCTACGCCCATCACCAGCTAGGGGAGTTGGCAGAAGCGTTGCGCGGCCTGACCGATGCTGTAGCCCTGGCCCGCATAAATGACTTGCCATTTACATTGGCGAATACGCTGGCCCAGCTTGCTGAAACTCAAATGGCGTTGGCGGCGAGCACAGATGAATGGGAGGAAGTAGCAGCCAACTTTCATGAGGCTGCCACCCTTCTGCACGCCAGCGATGAACGGATCAGGGCCTACGCAGTCGAAATCAGTTTAGCCGAATTGGCCCGTCGGCGTGGCGACGTCGACGCGGCGCAAAAGCAGATCGCGCCCATTTTACCCAACCTGCCCACCGTGACCGCGGCAGGTTGGGATGAACCCATTCGTGCCTATCTCGTCTGTACACGGATTTTGCAGGCGGCACACGACCCAGCAACGGACCAGATTCTCGACCAGGGCCTTCATTTACTGGAGTGCCTTGCCCAGAACATCACTGCATATGATCATCGGCAAATCTTTCTGAACGCCATCCCCGCCCATCGCGAGTTGCGGGCAGCACACGATCAACGCGGTGATAACGACCGTGGCAGTGATAGGCACGAACCAAACATAAACGTTTAACTGAAAGCCGTGCTAGATAGATTAGCTACGGCTTTTTTGATGGGCTGTATCAACCGTGACGATGCGACGATCACGTTCAGTCACGCGGGTGTCAGCCGCATGCCAAGTTGTAGCTATCGACCGAGCATGCCCCACTGAAGCCAGCCTTCCTGGATCTGCCCATCGACGACACGATGAATGTTGATGGCCGTGATCACCATTGGTTTGCCGGTCGTAGGGATGCCGGCAAAAGCACCTTGGTGGATACCGGTAGCAGTCCAGCGGGTGACCACTTTATCGCCCTCGGCAATTTGATCGTCAATCATCAAATTCAAATCGCGCAAGGCAGTCTGGAGATCAATTACAAATTGCTTGACCCCTGCTCGCCCCGGTGCTTCGCCAGGCGCAGCATTATGATTAATATAATCTGCGCCAACAATCTCATCCAGCGCGGACAAATCGCCCTGATTAAAGATTTCCTCAAAAAAGCGCCGGAGAATGAGTTTGTTTTGAATAGACATGCGCTTTTCTCGCCTAATTACCGGCATACAACGGACAACAGCTGGGTGGAAAATTTCAGTTGCAGCGAACGTTGACTATAAGATATAATGGCAGCGTCCTCAAAACGTCCTCTGTTGCATAAACCTGAATACAAGGAAATTAGCCGATGGCAACCCTGAGCATCAGGCTCTTTGGCGCAATTGAGATCGAGTGCGATGGCGCACCGCTGACCGACTTTCGCTCGCAGAAGGCGCTCACGCTGCTGGCCTATCTGATCAGCGAAAAACGGCCAGTGACGCGTGAGTATCTAGCCGGCTTGGGCTGGCCAGATACGGAACAGAGCCAAGCATTGGGTCTCTTACGCCGTTCACTGCATGATCTGAACAGTCAGTTACCCGGCTGTTTAGAAACGGATCGCCGCACAGTCCGTTTCAATCCAGAGGCACCTGCCACGGTGGATATAGCACAGTTCGTCGCGTTGACAGCACAAGACGAAGTTGCGGCTTGGGTCGAGGCCGTTGCGCTCTATCGCGCACCCTTTTTGCATGGAATTTATCTGGATAGTGCACCGGAATTGGAAAACTGGCTCTTGCGCGAGCAGGAGCGCTGGCAAGGTGCAATGATCCACCTGCTCAATCGACTGGTGACCTATTACACAGAAAGAATGAACTATATACAGGCGTTGTCCTACGTGCAACAGGTGCTGGCGCTTGAACCTTGGCGCGAAGAAGCGCATCGGCAAGCCATGTTGTTTCTGGCGCGCATGGGGCAAACAAGCGCAGCCCTTGCGCACTATGAAACATGCCGCCGCCTTTTGCGCGAGGAGCTAGACGTTGAACCGGCCCAGGCAACCCAAAGTCTGCGCACACGCATTGCGGCCATGGCGCATCTGCCGCTCCACCCGCTGCCCCCGAACACCCCTACCTTTGTGGGACGGGCGGAAGAACTGGCTGAACTGACCCAATTACTGACCACCTCTGACTGTCGCCTGATTACTTTGTTAGGCGCGGGCGGCATGGGCAAGACCCGGCTTGCTATCGAAACAGCCCGTAGCGTGGCTACCGAGCAACAACGGGGCTTCCTACACGGTGTCGTCTTTGTGCCACTAGCCGGGGTGGAGACACTTGCGCAGTTCATCGCGGCGTTAGGCCATGCACTGGCCTTCACCTTGCAGACCCAAAGCGCACCCCAAAGTCAGTTGTTCCACTACCTACGCGACAAAGAAATGTTACTAGTACTGGACAATTTTGAACAACTGGTCAGCGAGCCGGTTGCGGCCTTCGTACGCCAACTGCTCGACAGTGCGCCCGATGTCAAGCTGCTGCTCACCTCGCGGGTGCGGCTGCATCTACAGGGCGAACAACTCTACTGGATGCAGGGTCTCCATGTGCCTGTAACCACCACTAGGACAGCCAACCCGAGCGTGACAGAATTGGCAACCTATAGCAGTGTGCAGCTATTTCTAGCGACAGCGCAGCGCAGCCAACCGCGTTACACCTTGACAAGCGACGATGCGCCGGCGGTGATGACGATCTGTCAACTGGTGCAGGGCATGCCGTTGGCGCTTGAGTTGGCCGCCGCCTGGATCAGTGT
>DAOTTR010000110.1:0-3172 GCA_034437715.1 Caldilineaceae bacterium | reverse complement strand
GCGCCCCTCACCGAAGCCTGGCCGCGCATCCGCCAAGCCAAACGGATTGGCATCAAATTCAACCAGGATAAACAGCCGCATAATCGCGTCTATTTTGCAGGCCAACTGCAACAGTTGGTCAGCGAAAAGGTGGCGCGGGCATTCTTACGTCTGTTGCGCGAACGCACCGCCGCCGAACTGATGTGTTGTGATGTGAGCGCTTATGTGATGGTTGGCGCGGCCACCATCGAAGAGACCACGACCTTTGCCGCGCTGCTGCGCGAGTATGGCGTCCAATATGCGGATGGCACAAAACCGCCCTACAAGACCGTCAACGTGCCGGGCGGCAGCTTGATGTTTTAAGAATATGTGTTGCCCGCCGCCGCAGTAGAGGTAGATGAATTTATCTCGGTTGCCAAGCTCAAAAATCATGCCTTTATGGGCGTCACCCTGTGTGCAAAAAACCTTTTTGGCCTGATGCCGGGTGAGCCGGAAAGCCACACGCGTACATACTTTCACCACGTCGTCCGTATGCCCTATCTGCTGCCGACCTGGCCCAGATCTTTAACCCAGTGCTCAATGTGATCGATGGGCTGATCGGCCAGGCTGGGCAGGAATGGGGCAACGGTTCGGACGAACAGGGGCCAGCCCGCGTCGCCAACACCTTGATCGCTGGTGATGCGCAGTAGCTAGTCAAAAGCTAAGATAAAACAAGAATTTTAACTGCAAAGGCTTTTCCTCTAGGACTCCAATAAAAAAATAGGCTGGGCATTTGTCACCCTGTAAGGGTCTGTTGTGGCCTAAAAATCAGACCCTTACAGGGTGACAAATGGGGGATTTAATGTTTACAGTGCCCAAATAAAGGCATGCGCTCCTTTGGCTTGAAAAAAGAATTTTACTGTAGATAAATGACTGTGCGATGACGGAAAATTTGTGCAAAAAGTACAATTGACAAAATTTGTACTTGGTATATAATATGAGTGGTATAATAAAAGTACCAGATTAAAAAAAATATTTCTTCGATCTGGTCGATAAAAACAACTGGCAAGTCCTTCAGTACAATAAAATTAGTATCTCTTGCGATTACGATGATTAGATATCTCTTGCTGCGGCTAATTGGTATTGTTGGCGTCATCTGGCTGATTGGCACAATCACCTTTTTTCTGATGCACGCCGTGCCGGGTGGCCCTTGGGACGAGACCAAAGGTTCGCTGCCGCCTGAAGTCAAGCAAAACATTGCGCGCAAGTATGGGTTGGATCGCCCACTGTACGAACAATATCTGGGCTATTGGGCCAACCTGGCGCGCGGTGACCTAGGCATTCCCTATTCTGCGCCCACCGAAACGGTGACCGGTCTGATTCTGCGTTCCTGGCCCGTGAGTTTGCAACTCGGCTTGTATGCGCTAGTGCTGGCCTTTGCGCTGGGCTTACCGCTGGGCATGATTGCGGCACTGCGCCAAAATTCGTGGATCGATCACCTGGCGACTGCCGTCGCCACGATTGGCTTGGTCACACCCAACTTTGTATTGGCAATCTTGTTGATATGGTTCTTTAGCCGCACACTGGCGATCTTGCCCGTCGGTGGCTGGGAAAGCCCCAAACACATGATCTTGCCGGTGGTCACATTTGCGTTAGGGCCGATGTCGATCACCGCGCGCTACACGCGCACGGCGATCTTGGAGGTGATGCACAGCGACTATGTGCGCACAGCGCGCGCCAAGGGGCTGCTCAACCGCACCGTTTTGTCGCGCCATATCCTGCGCAACGCGCTGATCCCCATGATCACCGTGTTGGCGCCGATGGCGGGTCTGTTGGTAACCGGCTCAATCTTTGTCGAGAGCATCTTTCGCGTGCCAGGGATTGGGCGCTTTTTTAGCCAGAGCATTTTTCAGCGCGATTACCCGTTGATTATGGGGTTGACGCTTTTCTATTCGCTGCTTGTCGCCGTGGCATTTCTGATCACCGATTTGCTCTATGTCGCGGTTGACCCACGGATTGATTTCGAGAAGAGCATATGACTGCCGTCCAAGCCGCCCTTAAACGCAGCCAACCGCCCCAACTGCTGCACTATCGCAGCCTTTATCGGGACGCATGGCGACGTTTTGCCAGCAATCGCTTGGCGTTGATCGGCTTGGGAATGGTCGTGCTGATTGTGCTGGCCGCGGTGGGCGCGCCGCTGCTTGCTCCACACGGCTATGATCATCAAGTCTATGCTGATGCCTATCTGTTCCCCACTTGGACCCATCCGATGGGCACCGATAGTCTGGGGCGTGAAGTATGGGATCGCGTCCTCTATGGCGCGCAGGTTTCGTTGCTGGTGGGCGTGCTCAGCCAGGTGTGGGCCTTTGGGATTGGCATCCTCCTGGGGGCGTTGGCCGGCTTTCGTGGCGGACGCACCGATTACATTATCATGCGCCTGGTCGATGCGATGGCCGCGTTTCCGTCGCTGCTCTTTGCCATCTTGATCATGTCGGCTCTAGGCGGCGGGCTGTGGCAATTGATGATCGCGATTGGCTTGACCAACTGGATCACCGCCTGTCGCTTGACACGCGCCCAACTGTTGCAACTGCGCGAGTCCGAATATGTGACGGCGGCACGCGCGATTGGCGCCCAAAGCAGCCACATCGTCTGGGTGCATCTCTTGCCCAACGCGCTCTCTCCGCTGATTATTGGCCTGACTCTGGGCATTCCCGGCGCCATTTTTGCCGAAGCCGGTTTGAGCTTTCTCGGCCTGGGCATTGACCCACCCACCCCTAGCTGGGGACAGATGGTGAGCGAGGGCCGCGATTTCATCAATTACTATTGGTATATGGCCGTCTTCCCCGCGCTCGCGATTGCCTTGATGATGCTCGGTTTCACCTGGCTGGGGGATGGCTTGCGCGATGCGCTCGATCCACGAACGCGGCGCTAAATAGGAAGTTATACCGTGCGGTTCATAAGTGAACAATTTGATGCACGACTCTTGGTGTTTCTCGTAACGGCGCACCCCACCCTAACCCTCCCGTTCGCGCCCGGTGGGCACCCGGCTCACGTCGAAGCCTGAAAAGGGAGGGGACTGATCAGGGACAGAAGAAGTTACTAGTACACTTGGGCGTAAGTAAGACAGTGAATCAGTAGGACAGTAGAACAGTGTTTGTACTGTCTCACTGTCCTACTGATTCACTACTGATTCACCGGAGAATAGTATGGTTAT
>DAOTTR010000109.1:0-13136 GCA_034437715.1 Caldilineaceae bacterium | reverse complement strand
CTATATCGGTGTGGATACAGGCGCGCCGCTGGCAGCCAATCGTAGCGCAGAATCAACACAAGCTGCTGTTTGTGTGGCGGCGCGTGGGGCCGAAGAGGGCTTTACACTGCACTTGCGTGAACCCCAATTTGAAGCGTTGACCAACCAGCCGGTTTCCTTTTACATGTTTAGCTCCAGCACGCGCTTGGGCGATCGACCCGGCGAGATCGTGCAATTAGCCGGCGACGAAATCAGCCAGTTGCCGCCCATCCGTACGGTGTTGCGCTATGGCCGCAAAGGATTGGCGCAGCGCATTCCTGTGCAATTGGCGGTACACCTGACGGCGGTTGGCACATTGGAACTGTGGTGCGAATCGCAGCAGACCAACCATCGTTGGCAACTGCGTTTTGACGTGCGTCAACCGTTGGAAGCGCAATTAACTGATACGCCGAATGCCGATGATGCCCCCGTTGTGGCAACGATTGCGCCAGAAGCAGTTGCCAATACCCAGGCGATCATCCGCAACACGTTTCACCCGCGCGGCGAGGAGCGCAAGCGTTATCCCGCTGAAGCACTGCGCAAAAATTTGGAAGAAACCTTGGATCTGCCCAAAGAAGATTGGCCGCTGCCGCTGTTGCGCACCCTGGCCGACACCTTCCTGAAAGTTGGCGACCAGCGTAAATTGAGTGCTGATCATGAAGCGCGCTGGTTCAATCTGCTTGGCTTTTGTTTGCGCCCTGGCTTTGGCGACGCGCTGGATGAGTGGCGCATGAAAGAGGTCTGGAAGTTGCAGCTGCAAGGCTTGTCCTTTGCGCGCCAGGTGCAGAATCGCGCCGAGTGGTGGGTCTTTTGGCAGCGCGTGGCCGGTGGCTTAACGATGGGACAGCAGCAGCAGATCTATCAAGCGGCGCGTGCCTATCTGCCCTCTGCCAAAAAACAGAAAAAGGCCAAAACCCAATTCGGTGGCTACTTGGGCACTGGTGAGGAATTGGAATTTTGGATGATGCTCGCCAATCTGGAATGGCTATCTCCCGAAGTCAAAACTGAGCTCGGGCGCGAACTCTGGCAGAAGTGGGACAAGAGCAAACCGCACCCCAAGGAATTGTGGGCGTTGAGCCGCTTTGGCGCGCGCACGCCGATTTATGGTCCGCTGGATCGGCTACTGCCCAGTGCCGAAGCGGCCACTTGGCTAGAAAAATTACTAGCCCTAAAATTAGAGCCGACGAAGGGTGCAGCCACTGCCTTGGTGTTGCTGGCGCGCTTTACCGATGACCGTTCACGCGATATCCCCGAAGCGTTGCGCGCGCGTGTCGCCACCTGGTTGACGCAGCGCGCGGCCACTGCGCACTTTCTGGATCTGCTGCTCAACCCAGCCGGCGTGCTAGATCAGGCCGAGCAGGAATGGATGTTCGGCGAGGCGTTGCCGGTCGGTTTATCCCTTTTCAAGAAGTAAAGATTATTTTGATTTGTTGTTTGGGTGACAAAACAGGGCGTGGTGGTTCTTGTAGGTGCGGTTTGTAACCGCACAGATCTGGTTTGATCCTGATTGTGCGGTTACAAACTGCACCTACGAATTCACAAAATTAAATCGGAATAAGGTCTAGTAAAGACAAAATCAATTCAATAGAACCAAAGAAGAAGCGAGAGAAAAATGATTCAAGGCTTGTGGCATGTATCTTTCACCGTCAGCAATTTAGAGGCGGCGGTAAAATGGTACACCGAGGTGTTGGGGCTGGAATATGTACGCGGCCAGATTCAGGCAAATGCCTATACGTCCAAATTGGTGGGCTTTCCCGATATTCATCTCAAGGTGGCACAGCTGCGCGTGCCAGGGTTGGCTGTGCCGCGCTCACAACATCATATCGAGTTGATTGAGTATGTCCACCCACGCGGTGAAGATATTCCATTGGATACCAATCGCAAGGGTGTGGCGCACTGGGCGTTTCAGGTGGATGATATGCTGGCCGAATATACACGACTTAAAGCGTTGGGTGTCCACTTTAAATCCGAGCCCAATTATATTGCCGAAGGCGTGAACAAAGGTGGCTATGCCGTCTACTTTACCGATCCCGACGGCTTTACCTTGGAATTGATCCAGCCACCGCCGCTATGATCCAGCAAGCACCGAGGCTGGGTATGTAGACCCAGCCTCGGTCATAGGTTATGCCGCCAAAGCTTGATCGGATGGAATTGCTTCTGTGCGATACGCTTTGCGGCGGTTGATGATCCCCCATACCAGCATGATCACGAACCCAATCACGGTTGCCCAGCCCAGGCTATCCCCGATCCTGCTATAGATGGTGGTGACCCCGGCGTTTATGGGCATCTGGGCCACGATGACTTGTTCGCTAGTGATGAAATAGTCGAGCGAAGTCAGCACGCGGCCATAGGGATCAACCGCAATCGAGGTGCCGTTGGATGCCTGACGGAAAAGGGCCATTCCATTTTCAATTGCTCGAAAGACGGCCATTTGGGCGTGGACAGCGTTGATGCCGCGCCAATCGTTGGCCCCGACAATCATCAGATCAACACCACGCTGGCCGGCCTGCCGCATGGTGCCCACAAAATCGGCATCCCAACAGATCACCCCTGTGAGCAGGCCCAAGGGTGTGGCAACGGTTTGGAGGTTGCCATCGCCCAGCAGCGTTCCTTCCAGATAGTTGCCGCCATATTTGACATGATCCAAGACGATGTTACCATCAGGATCAACCACGTATAAGCGGTTTTCTGGGGGTCGTTGCTCATCTGGGAAGAGTTTGAAGGTTGGCATTGCCAGATAAATGCCTTCGGTTTGGGCGAGTTCTTGCCCTTGCTGCACTAGCATGTCCACATCCTCGGCCACGCCGATGCCAGCCCCTTCGGGCCAGTTGACTAGTTGTGCGCCAGCGCGCGCTTCGCGCAGGGTTGCCGCAAAATATTGCTCGTGGCTCGCCTGCGTCTCGGCCCGAAAAGCAGCCCGATCTTGTTCGTATAGTGGAATTAATTCGGCGAGCGGCTTGGGGGCAATGGTAATGCCCGCCATACGCACGGTCTGCGGATTGTCTGGCGTGGTAAACAAGAGACGGGCGTTGCCATAGATCAAAACCAAGGCCAAGATCGTTGTATAGACCGCTACACCGCGCCCAATCTGTTTCGGCTCGAACGAACGTTCCCAGGCCCAGTTGGCCATACTGGCGAACCAGTACATCAGAAAAGTAATGCCCCAGATCCCGGTGACCGAGACGAGTTGCATCAAGGGTAAATTGCCATAATTCGCATAGGCAACGGATCCAAAACTGCCCAGTGGACTGTTGGTCAGGTTGAGAAATTCCCAGGCGGTGGCCGCCAACGGCAAGATGAGCGTCCCGGCAAAGCCCGGTAGGCGGGGCACCAGCCAGCGATCAACTAGAAAGGGCAAACTACCTAACAGCACTTGCAAGGCGATCAAGCCGATGGAGAGGGGAAAGGGCATGGGGATCATATCCGCGCCGGCATAGGCATTGACTGCCATCGAAAGGACAACCAGCAACCCAAAGCCGCGCCACATGGGCTGTGTGCGCAGAAAGCGCAGCGAAAAGAGATTGGTCAGCCAGGCCGCCAAGGGAACCACCCAATATCCAAAAGAAAATAATGCCAGCAGCGCGCTCAGCGCCAGCCAGAGAAACGACCAGCGATCGGATTGCGGGTAGCGCTTTATGCGTTGTTCATTTATCATATATCCTCCATCTTAACTTGGATAGGTATGTTTGATCGTTGATCGATTTGCGGCTGCGCTTCGCTGTTGCTTGCCCGACACGCCTATCCGCTTTCTATCAATCGAAAGCGGATAGGCAACTTTATGGGAAACGGTCTCTTGTGGTAAATTAGGATAGCCCAAGCTTATAAAGCATTATATCAAAACCATATCAAAATTATCAGAAAAATAAAATGAATACCGCACCAGATACATGGGTTGTATCTGTATGGTTGTATCTGTATGAAGGAGAGGATAACTGTATGGAAAAGCGTTTTGCCGGGAAGATTGCCATTGTCACCGGTGCCGGACAGGGGATTGGCAAAGGCATTGCGACGCGTTTTGCGCGTGAAGGGGCAACTGTCATCATCGCTGACTATAACGGGGACGGGGCACAGGCCACCGCCCAAGAAATTGCCCAGGCCACGGGTGCCGAGACACTGGGCTATGCCGTGGACATTAGCCAACCATCCCTCAGCCAAAAAATGGTAGACGATGTAGTGGCGCGCTTTGGGCAGATCAACATTTTAGTCAACAATGCCGGGGTCGCCCAGACCAAGCCCATGCTCGATCTGACAGAAGCCGATTGGGATCGGGTAATCGATGTCAACCAGCGCGGCATGTTCTTTTGCCTGCAAGCCGTAGCGACCCAAATGATCCGTCAGGTACCCGCGGATCAGCGCCCTAGTGACAAACCGGCTGATATTATGAATTTGAATGCCAACGCCGCACCGCGCCCCAGCTTTCAGGGCAGCAATGGCAAGATCGTCAACATGTCTTCGATCTCGGGCCGCCATGGCCGCCCGCTGTCGTCCCATTATTCTGCCAGCAAAGCCGCGGTGATCAGCATTACCCAATCCGCCGCGCTGACCCTCGCGCCCTACAACATTACGGTCAATGCCGTCTGCCCCGGTGTCGTGCCGACCGCCATGTGGAAACAGATCGATGAAGAGCGCGGCAAGCTCTTTGGCACCCAACCTGGCGAAGCCATTGCCGCGTTTATCAACACCATCCCGCTCAAGCGCGCCGCCACCGCCGAAGATGTAGCCGGGGCGATTGCCTTTCTTTGTTCCAACGACGCCGATTGCATCACGGGGCAAGCGCTCAACGTTGATGGCGGCTATGAAATGAACTGAGGATAAGCCATGCCGAGCCATATTGTTGACTCGTTGATCTTTCGCGATTTTTATAGTACGGCGGCCATGCACGCCATCTTTGACGACCACCATCTGGCCCAATGTTGGCTGGATGTGGAAGCTGCCTTGGCACGCGCCCAGGCCGAATTAGACATTGTCCCGCCTGCTGCCGCTGCGGAAATTACCCGTCAGGCCCAAGCGGACGGCCTGGATTATGACCAACTGCGTGCGGGCACGAATTTGGTGGGTTATCCAATTTTGCCCCTGGTCCGTCAATTGGCGGCGCGCTGTGCTGGCGATGCCGGGCGCTATGTCCACTGGGGCGCGACGACACAAGATATTATGGATACGGGCAATGTGCTGCAATTGCGCGCTGCGCTCACCATAATCGACGGGGAGCTTGCACGACTGATTTCTGCGCTGGCCAAGCTGGCCCACTCCTATCGCGACACAGCAATGGCTGGGCGCACGCATGGGCAACATGCGCTGCCAATTACCTTTGGCTTCAAGGTGGCGGTTTGGATCGACGAATTGCAACGCCATGCCGAGCGTTTCCAGCAATGTCGGCCCCGTTTGCTGCGCTGTTCCTTCAATGGTGCTGCGGGAACGTTGGCCTCGCTAGGGGAACAGGGTTGGGCCGTGCATCAAGCCCTAGCCGCCGAGTTGGATCTGATCCCGGCGACCATCGCCTGGCACAGCGCGCGCGATAGCTTTGGCGAGTTTGTGTCACTCTGTGGCTTGTTGACGGCAACGCTGGGCAAGATGGCGCGCGAGATAGCCCGGTTGCAACAAAATGAATTCGGTGAGGTCGAAGAGCCTTTTGTCCATGGCAAGGGCGCTTCCAGCACTATGCCCCAGAAACGCAACCCGATTCTCTGTGAAGCGGTGATTGGCATTGCTCAATTGACACGCCAACAGGTGCCGAGTATGCTCAGCGCCATGCAGCCCGAACATGAACGCGCCATGGGCGAATGGCATGTGGAGTGGGATCTGTTGCCCCACGTCTGCCAGTTGACGGGCGCAGCCCTGCAACACAGTATTGCAATCTTTGCTGGACTGGTGGTGCATCCCGCACGTATGCGTCAGAATCTCGAGCTGACCAACGGTCAAATTGTGGCCGAAGCCGTGATGATGCATCTGGGCCAATCGATTGGGCGGCAACAGGCGCACGATGTGGTCTATGAGGCATGTGCGCTTGCCCTCACCGAGAATCGCTCCTTATACACGGTGCTGGCGGCCATGCCCGCGATTACCAACGTCATGTCCGATGATACATTGCGCCATATTCTGGACCCTGCCAACTACATTGGTCAGGCCCCGCGCTATGTTGACAATGTGCTCAAGAAGGTAGACAATGGCAGAGACTGACAGCCCCCTGAAACGCCTGCTCCATACGTCGATCAAAGATTTTGCGGCTTGGCTGCTTGAGACAGAAGTGTTGGAAGCCCATACCATCAATGTTGAATTGCCCGGTGGCGACCTGATCCGAACCGATCAACTTTTTCGAGTTTTCTTCTCGGCTGACCGTAGTGCGCTATTGCATATAGAATTTCAAGGGCGCAGCAGCCACAAGCCGATGAAATGGCGTATGCTGGAGTATATGGCGCGCTTAGCCGATATCGATCGCACTGTCGATTTAGCGAGCATTGTGTTTTATATTGGGCAGGGCGCGGGCGTACAGGATACGGGTGACTATGCCGTGAAAGCGCCAGATGGTACGGATAGTTTGCGCTGGCACTATCGGGTGATTCATCTCTGGAAGATGCCAGCCGAAGAATTGCTCGCGTTGGATCGGCCTGGGTTATTACCGTTGCTTGGGCAAACTCGAATTACCCAAGCTGCGACTTTGTTGCCCGCGGTTATCATACGGCTGAAAGCCGTCGAAGATCGAGAATTACAAAGTCGTCTCGTTACAAGTTTGGTCGCGTTGATTGATGACGAAGGAATGTTGACGATGATCGAAAAGCTAGTAGAAAATGAAGAGTTGCTGCTCGATACACCCTATTTGCGCCGCATCCGGGAACAAGGTCGTGAAGAAGGTCGCGAAAAAGGGCGTGAGGAAGGGCGTGAGGAAGGGCGTGAGGAAGGGCTTGAACAAGGCACACGTAGGGGACGCCAACAAGCAATTTTAGATATCGTTGCGCTGCGTTTGAATCCCTCTATCGAGACTTATCGGGCTGTCGAGAAAGCCATTACGGCGATTGACAATGAAACTGTACTGGAAGAATTATTGGCCGCTGCTGTTCAAGCCGCGACACTCGATGACTTTAAAACCAAAGTAGATGCTTCTGCAAAAGATTGATTGCTCCTATGAACTTTCATACGACCTTCCCCGCTGATCAAATCCACCCGACCGTATTTCTGGCCCAAGGCGCGATCATTGTGGGCGATGTCACCTTGGCCGAGGGGTGCGGTGTCTGGTTTCATGCCTCGCTGCGTGGTGATGTCGAGCCGATCCAGATTGGCGCACGCACGAATATCCAAGAAGGCGCGATTTTCCATGTCGATCCGGGCTTTCCGGTAACCGTGGGCGTTGGGGTGACAGTCGGCCATGGCGCAATTGTGCATGGCGCGACGGTCGAGGATAATGTGATCATCGGTATGCATGCAACCGTGTTGAACGGGGCCGTGATTGGTGCCGATAGCCTGGTCGGTGCCAATTCCTTGGTAACGGAAGGCAAGATTTTTCCGGCGGGTTCGCTCATTATTGGGAGTCCGGCCAGGGTTATGCGCGCGTTGACGCCCGCAGAAATTGCGCGCAATCGCCTTTCTGCCGAAACCTATGTCAACCGCGCGGCGGCCTTCAAAGCGGCGCAAGCTTCTCGGTGATCTGGGCCCAGGGCTGAGTCAACTGTGCCGACGCAAGGTCATGACCGACAAGCCGCTTGGCGTAGCTCTGCTTGCGGTATATAATAGGCTAGTTTGTATGCTAAAAGCCAACGACTGAAGAATGGAATAGAAGGACAATGGCTACTGAAATTGTAATGCCCAATCTGGGCTTCGACGCCCAGGCTTCGCGCCTCATCGAGTGGCTGAAACAGCCCGGTGACACGGTGAAAAAGGGCGATCTCATTGCGGTAATTGAATCCGACAAGGCGAATGTCGAGTTGGAGAGCTTTGTGGCCGGTGTCATGCTGGAACAGGTGGTGGCGGCAGGTGACGAAGTGCCGATTGGCGCAGTGATTGCGCGTGTCGGCGCACCGAATGAAGCCAAGGCGAGCGCGCCAGCACCAGCCCAACCCAGCCCAGCCCCAGCTGCCCCTACCCCAGTCAGTGCAGAAGTCTCCCCGATTGCCCGCAAACTGGCGGCAGATAACAACGTGGACCTGGCACAGGTACAGGGCAGCGGTCTGCGTGGGCGGATTATGAAAGAGGATGTGGAAGCAGCGGTAGCAGCCAAAGCACCGGCGACTACAGTGCCCACAAGCGAAGATGGTGGCGGTCCCTTGGCGCTGCCCAAGGTACGCAAAGCGGCGCGTGACGCTGGGATCAATCTGACCGATGTGCCGGCAACGGGCGCGAGTGGTGTCACCACCATGAGTGACGTACAGGCATATCTTCAGGCGCGCACGGCATCGCAAGCTGCGCCACAACCACCTGCGCCAACCACGCCTGCACCCACCGTTGCTGCTCCGGTTACGCCAACTGCCGCCCCCGCAACACGCGAAGGCGCAACGGCAATTCCGTTGAGCCGTATCCGCCAGATCATTGGCAAGCGCATGGTCGAGAGCAAGCGCGAAGCCCCCCATTTTTATGTCTCCGGCGAATTTGATCTGGAAGCGGCGCTCAAGCGGCTGAAAACGCTGCCCGAACCGCGCCCCGGCCTCAATGATTTGATTCAATATCTAACGGTGCAAACGCTGCAACGCGTGCCCGAGTTGAATGCGACCTTTGAGGACGATACTGTCTATCAATATGGCGCAGTTAATTTGGCAATTGCCGTCGCGCGTGATGAAGGCTTGATCACGCCGGTCTTGCATGGCGCAGAACGCTTTTCACTGCAAGGCATGGCCAAAGAAGGCAAAGCGCTGATTACGCGTGCGCGCGCCAACCGTCTGCAAGCCGAGGATCTACAAGGCAGCACCTTTACGATCAGCAATCTGGGCATTGTGCGCCAGGTCGATCAATTTGTGGCGATTATCAACCCACCCCAAGTCGCGATTTTGGCCGTCGGTACGGTGAAACAGCGCCCTGTCGTGGTAGACGGTGGTCTGCATGTCCGGCATACAGTCCATCTCACCCTGAGCGGTGACCATCGTGCTATCGATGGCGCGCATTTGGGTCGTTTTATGGCGGGCTTCCAAACAGAATTGGATAATTTTAGTCAAGGTCAGTAAGTCAGGTAATCAATCGTGATTCGTGTTGTGTGATGGTGCAATAAAGTGGCAGCGCATTGCACAAGCGCGTACGCGCAATCGATAACGTGAGGAAAGAAATGGCACAAGCACTCGAGGTAACCACACGCCAAGCCATGCTGCGGCGTATGTTGGAGATTCGTATTTCTGAAGAAGAAATTCAAAAGATGTTTATGCAAAACATGATCCGCGGCACCACCCATCTTTGCGTGGGCCAGGAAGCCTGCTCGGTGGGCATGGCCCACGCCATGCAAAAGGGCGACACGGTCACCTGTACCTATCGCGGGCATGGGCACGCGTTGGCATTGGGCATGACGGTGAAATCCATGATGGCCGAGATGATGGGCAAGGAGAGCGGCGCGTGTAAGGGCAAAGGCGGCAGTATGCATATGACCGATGCCAGCTTAGGGCTGTTGGGTGCCAACGCAATTGTCGGCGCGCAATTGCCGATTGCGGTGGGCGCGGCGTTGACCTATCAGGTAAAGAAGTTGCCCCATGTGGCCGTCACCTTCTTTGGCGAAGGCGCAACCAATATCGGCGCGTTCCATGAGTCACTCAATATGGCGGCTGTTTGGAAATTGCCAATTGTTTTCTGCTGCGAAAATAATAAATACGGCGAATATAGCGCGCAACACAAGACCACGCCGGTCGAAGACATTGCGATCCGCGCCAAGTCGTACAACATGCCCGGTATCGTGGTCGATGGGCAGGATGCCGAGACAGTTTATGCCGAATCCAAGGCGGCGCTGGATCGGGCACGGCGCGGCGAAGGGCCAACCTTGATTGAATTCAAAACCTATCGCTATCGCGGCCATTCGCGCTCGGATACGGCCCCCTATCGCTTGCCCGGCGAGTTGGAAGAGTGGCAGAAACGCGATCCGATCGATATCCTCAAACTGCGCATGATCGCCGACGGCCAACTGGATGAGGCTGAGTTCGATGAAATGAAGGGTGCCGCCGAGCAACTGGTCTTTGACGCAGTGGAGTATGCCAAGGCCGAAGCCTTTCCGCCCGTTTCGGCGTTGTGGGATCATATTTATTACGAAAATTAGAGACGGTGGGAACTTATTGATGAGTCTCCCGCGCGTACCCAATAGAAAAGAGCAGCACGTATGACAACAATGACCTATCGCGAAGCGGTCTGCAAGGCTTTGGCCGACGAATTGCGTTCGGATGAAGATGTGATCTTCTTTGGCGAAGATGTGGGTGAGGCTGGCGGTGTCTTTAAGGTAACGCCGGGTCTGTTTGAGGAATTTGGTGGCAACCGCGTGCGCGATACGCCGATCTCCGAGCAGGCGATCATTGGCGCAACGCTGGGCGCGGCGATCACGGGTCTACGCCCGGTGGCGGAACTGATGTTTGCCGACTTTATTCCAGTGGCCATGGACCAGATCGTCAACCAGATTGCCAAGTATCGCTATATGAGCGGTGGCCAGTTTATCGTGCCGTTGACCATTCGCGCGGCGCAAGGCGTGGCCGGTGGTTTTGGCACCCAACACAGCCAATGTGCCGAGTCGTGGTTGATGAACACGCCAGGGATCAAGGTGGTTTCGCCGGGCACGCCGACCGATGCCTATGGCCTGTTGCGTGGCGCGATCCGCGAGAACAACCCTGTCTTTGTGCTGGAGCACAAGGGCTTGTATAACATTAGCGAAGATGTGCCAGATGACACTGGCCCCATGGAATTGGGCAAGGCGCAGATTCGCCGCCAGGGCAAAGATGTGACGGTCGTCGCCATTCAACTGATGATGCACCGGGCATTGGAAGCCGCCGAGGCGCTGGCCAAAGAAGGCATCGATGTGGAAGTGATCGATCTGCGCAGCATGGTGCCGCTGGACGAGGAGACGATTCTCACCTCGCTGGCCAAGACCAACCGCCTAGTGATTGTCGAAGAATCGCCGCATGGCGCGGGTTGGGGTGGCGACATTGTGTCGCTGGCCGCCGACAAGGGCGTCTACTATTTAGATGCACCGGTCAAGCGCGTCAATATGGGTGGTGCATTGGTCGCCTATAGCCCGCCGCTGGAAGATGCCTCGGTCCCCAATGTGGGGCGCATCACCCAGGCGATCCGCGATGTGATGACCGCTTGACAATACGGCGCGATGACGATTATACTACCTGTAGTCCCGTTTTGGGATTAAAGCATAAAAATGTATTTATCGTATGAGAGTCATTGCGAAAAGTGCGCTGCGCAGCTTCTGGGAAAAGCATAAGGATGCGGAAAACACCTTAAAAGGGTGGTACGAGGAAGCTGCGCGGGCCACTTGGAAAACCCCGAGTGATATCAAAGCGGCCTATGCGACAGCTTCATTCCTTTCGCATAATCGCGTAGTATTCAACATTCGCGGCAATCATTATCGACTTGTCGTGCATGTACGTTATGACATCGAACGGGTCTATATCCGATTTGTGGGGACTCACGCTGACTATGATCGGATCGCTGCATTAACAATTTGAGGACTGATTATGGAGATTAAGCCAATTCGTACGGAGGCTGACTATCAAGCGGCGCTTAAGGAAATTGATGCGCTCCTAGAGGCTGAACCCGGCTCACCGGAAACTGATCGGCTGGAGATCCTCTCCTCTTTGGTCTGGCTTTATGAAGAAGATCATTACCCGATCCCGGCACCTGATCCGATTGAAGCGCTCGAATATTACTTGGAGAGTCGCGGGCTGACGCGCAAAGTGTTGGAACCTTATATTGGACGTACCAATCGTGTCTCGGAAATTATGAATCGCCGACGGCGGCTAACGTTGGAGATGATTCGCAAGCTCGAAGCAGGAACAGGGATTCCAGCGACTGTGTTAATTCAACCCTATGATCTGGTTGATCAGGAATCTACAGCGGCTGTTGGTGCGCAGCCTGCGTTGGTTGCCGTCGACTAACTGGCCGCGCTGCAAAACGGCGGTTGACGGAATTGAAACCATGCAACGTCAGCTACCCAATCTCCGCCATGCCTACGCTTGATCAGTTTCCGCTGCCCGCACCGCTTGTACGGCTTTGCGTAACTGCTCATCATTGAACGCATCCGCCAAAAATTCAAGTCGTTCAAAAAAGCCAGTTTCTTCTAAAATCACGATATTACGCTCTTCTATCTCACGCATAAAGCGATGGTAGGAAACGCCGGCCATCGCTGCACCCGCCCGCAGATCGACTTTACGTCGCATATAAGCTTGAACAGCCTGTTCCAATTTCTCTGCACGAATGCCTTCCAGTACCCACTTTTTCATCAGCGCTGCTTCCGATAAAGCGGTCTTTTCGCTTAACTGGCCCAGTTCCTTTGCTTCATTGGGCGCCAATCTGATTGATTTTGTAATGGCAGTCTGCCCCATAATTACTCCTCCCTTTGCATGTTGCGTTCCTGTAATACGCGTGTCAACTTCTGATAATTATTAACCCCGTTTTTACATTCCTATCGTCCCAGCCACCGGCGCAACCAGTTGCGTGGCTGGGGCGGCTACTTTTCTTCCTGTGCGGCGAGCAGGGCCTCCATGCGTGCCAACGCCTGCCGATTACTGGCTAGATCAGGATGGACCACTGCTGCGTCAATCGCCACCACCATCTGCAATTCTGTCACCGCCTCGGCCAATCTACCCAACGCCTGATAGACCATTGCCAAATTAAAGCGTGTAATACGTTCTCCCCAACGGTCGCCGACTAGCCTGCGGAGGGGGAGGGCTTGGTCGAAGTAGGCGAGGGCTTGCTGCTTGTCGCCCAGGGCGGAATAGACGGCCCCGATGTTGGAGAGGGTAGCGGCCTCGCCGCTGCGGTCGCCGACTTGGCGGCAGAGGGGGAGGGCTTGGTCGAAGTAGGCGCGGGCTTGCTGCTTGTCGCCCAGCGCGGAATAGACCATGCCGATGTTGTTGAGGGTGGTGGCCTCGCCGCCTTTGTTGCCGACTAGCCTGCGGAGGGGGAGGGCTTGGTCGAAGTAGGCGAGGGCTTGCTGCTTGTCG
>DAOTTR010000108.1:0-2774 GCA_034437715.1 Caldilineaceae bacterium | reverse complement strand
CGGTGATGGGGCCATAGAGCAAACCGGCATCTTTCAAGGTGCGAAAGTTTTCGCCGTTAATCCAGAGCAGATCAATACTGCCGCCGCTATCTTTGCCGGCAGCTTTCTCATTGAGAATCTTATTGACCGCATCCGCCGTGTTTTCGATGGGTATACGGTTAAGCGTGAGGTTATATTGGGACGCCAATGCGCTGCCAATGGCTTCATCCACATGCGTGTTGATGGTATCCCCACCACCCCACATAAACCAATTGACGGTTGTGCCATCCGCCGCAGCAAGCACATCCTCCCAGGTTGTATAGGTGGGAACGGCTGTCGATACACTGGGTTCTGGGGCCGTTGCTGCCACACTGGGCTGGGTTGGCACAGACTGTGTCGCTGGGGGTACGGCGCAACCGGCGCTAAAGAGCCATGTGCAAACCAACAGAAGTGATGATAGATGAAACGCGCGGTGTTTATGCACAATTGCTCCTTGCTTATCGGTGGTGTAGACGATGGACAACCTTATAGATAAAACCCTTAAAAGTCATCCATAGCGTCTCGTGTATTATCAAGCTTATTGGGTTGACTTTTAAATAGTTTGTCTATTACTTGTGGGCGGCGCTGCCCGCGGACTGCTGATGCAGAGGATGCTTGGGCTAAATTATAGCAGATCCATACGCAATCGGTGCATTGCGCGCTGCCGATCCTGCGTATGGGTCTACCGTAACTTTTTCCTCACCGGTGCTGTCCTAGCTGCTTGGTGCGAATCAGCCTTTTAAGGCAAATCCTTGCACACCCTCAACAAAGTAGCGCTGGAGGAAAAGAAAGAGGAGTACCGTGGGCAAGGTGGCCACAGTCGCTATGGCAAAGGCAAACGGATAGTCTGTAATGCTGCCGCCACGGCTGCCCTTGAAGCTTGCCCCGCTGAACATAACACGCTGAAAGCCCAGCGCAATCGGCCAGATATCTTCGTTGCCGCCCGCCGCAATCAGCGGCCACAGATAATCATTCCAGATCGCCACAAACTGAAAGATCACCATCACGGTAATCGCCGGCTTGAGCATGGGCAGATAGACTTTGGTCAGCACCTGAAACGTATTGGCACCATCGACGCGTGCGGCTTCTTCAAAATCTTTGGGAATGCTGAAGAAGGTCTGGCGCAAGAGAAAGATATAAAAGACATTGACCATGCCGGGCAGTAACATGGCTGGCCAATCATTGACAAACCCGTGTCCGCCTTGGCCCCACAAGTCATTGCCGCCGGCCAGCGGCCAGCGCGCCATCATCACATAGGTCGGCACATAGTAGACAATGCCGGGGACCATCATCGAGCTGAGCAAAAGCAGAAAGACCGTCTCCCGCCCACGGAATTGCAGCCGCGCAAAGACATAGCCGGCCAACACGGCCACCGTGCCCGGCACAACAACATACCAGGCAATGCGCAACAGCGTGTTGATCACCCACAGCAAAATGCTGGATTGGGTGGTAAAGAGCACACGATAGTTTTCCAAATAGAGGGTATTGGGCAACGGAAACCAGGTGCTTCTGGTATAAACTTCCAATGTTGATAATGAGGCCGCGACCCCAAAGAAGAGCGGATAGGCCATCAAGAAGCTGCCCACAATCAGCAACACTTGTAACCCGACAATATCCCACTTGATCGGTTGGCGTCTTGGTTTTACGCGATTGGGTACGGTTGCAGCCATGGTTACTCCTCCATGCGTCCTTGTTGCATCAGCCGCATGCCGGTCAGGCTGAACCAAAGTAGAATCAACGCCATTACCACTGCGCCCGCACTGGCCACGCCCAAGTTGGTATTGACAAACGCATCATTGTAGATCTGCAACAACATGACGTTGGTCATATTCTGGGGCCCGCCTTTGCTGATCAACATCACCGCTTCAAAAATCTGAAAGCCGCCAATGATGCCCGTCACCAAAACAAAAAGAATCATGGGACGGAGGAGGGGAATGGTGATATAGCGCAGCAGCCGCCAGCGACTTGCGCCATCAACCATGGCTGCTTCGTATAGTTCGGGATGTACGCCTTGCAGTGCAGCCAGAAAGAGCACAACCGGGCTACCAATGCCGCGCCAGATGGTAAAGGCAATAATAAAGGCGCGCATCCAGTTACCTTGAATGGTCCAGATCACAGGGGCCTGGCCCAGCGCTTTGAGAATGGCATTCAGCACGCCGTCAAAGGGCGAAATAAAGATCAGTGCCACCTGTGCCATGATCGCTGCCGATGTGAGTGTCGGAATATACCACAAGGCGCGGTACAAGCCACGCCCAAAGATTTTCTGATTGAGCAACACAGCAATAAAAAACGCAATGGTCGTTTGCAGCAGCAACGCGCTGACGGCAAACAGGGCTGTGTTGAAGATAATACGCGGATAATCACCACGCGTATATTGCAGGTAATTGTTGATCCCGATCCACTCGGGCGAGCCGCTAATACCGTTCCAGCGGGTAAAGCTGAGACCAATGTTGAGCACAACTGGCGCAACATTGAAAATCAGATAATAGAGCAGAATGGGGGTGAGAATCAGCCAGGCTTCAAATGCGTGGCGATTGTAGTAGCGCCATCGTTGCCACCGGCTCACCGGCTGCGGGATCGGCCGCTTCTGTTGGATTGGAGAGGAGAGAGTTGTCATAGCAAATTCACAATCAATGATACTTTAGTTTCCGGTAATAAATCGGGCGAAAAAGGCGAAGTTGAAGAGAGGCAGATTTTCTATCAGCCAGAATTCAAGATTGAAAAGTAACCAAAAGCGACGAGAGCTAAGGGTAAGC
>DAOTTR010000107.1:0-25896 GCA_034437715.1 Caldilineaceae bacterium | reverse complement strand
TGCTTACCCTTAGCTCTCGTCGCTTTTGGTTACTTTTCAATCTTGAATTCTGGCTGATAGAAAATCTGCCTCTCTTCAACTTCGCCTTTTTCGCCCGATTTATTACCGGAAACTAAAGTTTATATCTATTTAGTATTTATAGTCTTTGTAATAGGGGCTGGGGAAATGGGGATAACTATGCGCGGTACGGCGCGCGACCACAAGATCTTGTGGTCGCGCATGAGTAGAATACGGGATAGGCGGGTATACATTCTATAAATCTTGGGATAAAATAGCATAGGTTGGGTAGTAAGTTGGGATAAGATAGCATAAGTTGCCGTCGTTGATAACGAATTCGCTATATCTAGGCGTAAGCCGCAAATGGCACACTACAAGGGGGATAAGTATGGATAACTCATATATGAGTTATCCATACTTATCCCCCTTTCTCCACAGAAAATGGGGGGGGTTTTCCCTAGTTTATCCGCAGGGTTTTCCCGAAATTGGCTAGGATGGATTCGATTGTGCTTCTGATGAAAAACCCGCAATTTATCGGAGGAAATCATAGTAAGATCCTGTTACAATACCTAGGCTCCACCTTATCAAGTGATTAGATAGGCTCGTAATATACGTATGACGCTTACTTTTCAACTTTTTAAGTAGCGTCATACGTAAAAATTGTGTATCGTTATTCGTTTTATTAGGGCAATGGCAGATGCAATCATCCGTTAATCTAGGCCAAAGCGTACTAACTCATTGTGTTGGAGAATGGTATGAGCGAACGCATTCGTGTATTAATCGCTGACGATCATCATGTAGTGCGCGGCGGCATCCGTGCGTTGTTAGAAACCGAAGACGACATTGACGTAGTTGCTGAAGCTGCTGACGGTGTCGAAACCGTCTTAAAAACGCGATCACTAAACCCCGATGTGATCTTGATGGATCTGATGATGCCACGTAAAACCGGCATTGAGGCTATTGAAGAGATCAAGCAAGAAGATCCCGATGCGCGCATTCTGGTGCTAACCAGCTATTCGGATGATGAAAAAGTATTTGCGGCCATCAAAGCTGGCGCGCTGGGCTATTTGTTAAAAGAAACCTCTACCAAAGAATTATTACAGGCAATTCATGATGTTTATCGGGGCGAATCATCCTTACACCCCGCGATTGCACGCAAGTTGATCCGCGAACTGAATCGCCCTTCTAGCCTGCCACCATCCGATGAACCGCTGACTGAGCGAGAGATCGAAGTGCTAATCTTTGTCGCCCGTGGCTATTCAAATCAAGATATTGCCAACGCCCTCTTTATTAGTGAACGCACGGTGCGCACCCATGTGAGCAACATTTTAAGCAAACTTCACTTGGCAAACCGCACACAGGCTGCGTTATATGCCCTGAAAGAAGGCTTGACCAATCTGGAAGAGGCCAGTAAGTGGTAAACCTGTCATACTGGTTGACCAGCAAGCAAACCTTGCTTGCCAACGTGCTCGGCAGTATTCACAACTGTGCTATCAGATCCTGGCAACAAACATGTAGGATCCCTGTACAATATGTCTTAGGCAAGATGATTATTCGTGCTTCTTTTGCTGGGTGCGAAATTCATCTTTTTGCAGATGCTGAAATACCCTTGACATGTGAAAATGAGCATGGAAAATTATTGCTGTAGTGGCACGCGTGTGATTGGAGGCGAAACATTGAATTCTCCGCAAAGTAATCCTGCTCATAAAGACAAACGAACCGGTTCGCAGGGCGAAAATAGTGTGAGCGGTGCGGCAAGCCAACCGGATGATAAGATCAGTGTTCTGGTCGCTGATGATGAAAAAATGATGTTGCAATTATTATCGATGTCGTTGCAAAGATTAGGCTATCATGTGATGACGGCTGAAAATGGCCTAGAAGCCGTGGAATTGTTTGATCGCCATCATTTTGACCTTGTCTTGTTAGATGTGCTCATGCCAGGGATGGACGGCTTTACCGCCTGTGCGGAAATCCGTAAGCGTTCTGATATTCCGGTTGTGATGTTAACGGCGCTAAGTCGCCCCGATGATATTGTCCGCGGCCTGGAAATTGGTGCCGATAATTATATTATAAAACCCTTTACATTTAAAGAAGTGGAAGCGAAATTACGCGCCATTCTGCGCCGGACAAACTTCCAAAACAACCAATATGTCTTTCAAATTATTGAACGTGGTGATATTCGCCTTAATAGCGAACTTCATCAAGTAACGGTCAGCGGCGCAGTGGTCGAATTAACGGGTACCGAATTTCAGCTACTACACTTCCTCATGACCCATTCTGACCAGACCGTGAGCAAAGAAGAATTATTAGAGGCCGTTTGGGGTTATGACTCCACCGACGGTTCCAATTTGGTGGAAGTGGCGATTAGCCGCCTGCGCAAAAAGATCGAAAAAGATCCGGCGCGCCCCGATCGGTTGCTCACTGTCCGTGGCATTGGCTATCGATTTTCTAGTGCGAGACCCCTGAAACCAGAAACAACCACCGCTGGCCATAAACTGCAACCGCAATCGACCCTTCCCGCCTACCGTTCATCAGTGACCGCCACTGAATCGCTCGATGGCGAGAAAATTATCGCCGCCTATTAAACTGCGGTCGTGTTGAAGACGCGCCTTAAACTTCTCTAAAAGTCCCAGTGACTGCGCGTTTTCAAACAGGTACAGCAAAGAGCCGAGTAAGTAGTTAACAATCAAAATAAGAAATCTACACAATATACAGTATATTCAAATTGACACTAACTACTACATGTTGTGGTCAAAAATTATTCTGAATGTTAACTAGTAGATCCCGGCGTAAATAAGGTACCCTATTTTTACCATGATGTACACGAGTAACGTGCCTTATTAACTGCCGTGGTATCTACGCCCAACTGTACTAGTACTTATCCTCATCGATAAAAGCCTTAAAAGTCATATATATGCTCCCGTGTATTACCAAGCTTATTTGTATGACTTTTAAATGGTTTGTCCATCAGTTATCTCCTGAATCTCCTATCACTTGCCCGTGAGTTCAGTTTTGCGGCACGCATTATGTTGCAGCATGGTAACGATTCAGCCGGGAACGCTGCCGCCAGCATGGCGGCGCTCCCGGGGATGAAACCCCATGCCAGCATCGTTACGCATCATATGCGCAAAACTGAACTTCGGTTATACGCCGCTCAGTATATATCCAAACTGTGGTTGTGTTGAAAACGCGCATAGTGTGAATCTGCCGGATCGATTTGTGGCATGCAAAAAGGCTGATTGCGCTGCCAGTCGGGGCGATCTTATTCGATGCATTGCCGGTCATGTTAAAATATGGGGCAAGTTATGGGTGCCTTGCACCCCACCGTTGCTTGGCGTGATTACGTAAGGTGATGATCTGTGCTCAGAAAATATCGTGAGTTTACGGAACGTATGTGGCTGTGTCAACGCGTTTGGTATCTCCTTGTGAGCGTGGCTTTGCTGGCTATTGCGAGCTGTCAACCAGGGCAGTTGCAGCAGTTTATTCCAGTGGGGCAGACGCCCATCCTTGTCCCCACCTTTACACCTACCGCTCTCTTCTCTGCTACGCCCAGTCCAGATGTTGCCACCATTGATGCAGCCGGCTTGGATATTGTTGAACGCCGCGTGATCGATGTTTATGAACGGGTTGCACCAGCCGTGGTGAGCATCACAACCCAAGTGTTGCAGCGCGGCTTTTTCTTTGAAGTGCCTGAAGAAGGGGCCGGCTCCGGGTTTATATTGGATCAAGCTGGGCATATTCTGACCAACTATCATGTTGTGAATGGCGCGCGCAAAATCGACGTCAGCATCAATGGGGATTACGTGGTGCCCGCAACTGTTGTTGGCATTGATCCGCGCAATGACATTGCCGTGCTCAAGGTTGAGGCTCCATTGGAAATCTTGGTACCTGTCGAATTGGGTAGCTCGACTAATTTGAAAGTTGGACAGCGCGCCATTGCGATTGGTAACCCCTTTGGGCAGTTTGGTCGTACATTGACCATCGGTGTCATCAGTGCCTTGGAGCGGACCTTGGAAGGCACGGATGGTCGCACGATTACAGGAATTATTCAAACAGATGCGGCAATCAATCGGGGTAATTCTGGCGGTCCGCTACTCGATTCCAGTGGACGTGTGATCGGCATGAATACGGCAATCTTTAGCCCGACGGGGACAAACGCCTGCTGCCTGATCTGCTCGCCTTAGGCCGTTATCGTCACCCCTGGCTTGGCGTACAATATGCCTATGAAGTAAAGGCCGGTCTTGCCACCACCCTCGGTTTGCCAACAACGCAGGGCCTCTTAATTGTTCAGTTATATGACGCTAGCCCCCTAGAACAAGCCGGTGTGCGGGGCGCGCAGCGCGAAACGGTCATCGGCAATCAACGCGTCTATGTCGGTGGCGACATTTTCACTGCCATTGATGGCAATGCGATTGAAACTCTGGATGGTATGGAAACGTTTCTGGAGAACAATTATACGGTGGGTGATCAAGTAACGGTAACGCTGCTGCGTGATGGTCAACCGCTTGACCTAACCATACAATTGGCAGAGGAACCGAACTAATTTCACGCATCAGGCTGGCTCGGTTGACTGTTTGGCATACGCTTTGACCAAATTGGCAAAGCGCTCGAAAAGCAGATCGGCGTCATGTGGGCCTGGGCTCGCTTCTGGATGATATTGTACACAGAAGACCGGGCGATCCTTGAGGCGCAATCCTTCCACCGTGCCATCATTGAGATTGCGATGGGTGATTTCGACATTGGCTGGCAAGCCATCGATTTCTACCACATAGTTGTGATTTTGCGCCGTGATCTGGACGTTGGTCGTATCAATATCGCTGACCGGTTGGTTGCCGCCATGATGGCCGAATTTTAGCTTATGGGTTTGGCCACCCAATGCCAGCCCGATGATCTGGTGGCCCAAACAGATGCCAAAGGTCGGAATTCGTGTTTCCAGCAATTCATGTACCGCCTGTGCCGCATAGGGTACACCAGCCGGATCGCCGGGGCCATTGCTGAGAAAAATGCCGTCTGGTTGCAGGGCAAGTACTTCCGCGGCTGTGGTGGTGGCGGGCACGACCGTCACGCGCAAGCCGTGGCTTGTCAAGCGGCGCAAAATGTTATGCTTGATACCAAAATCATAGGCGACGACTAGGGGTGCTTCGCCCGCTGGCAAGGTATCCGCAGCCGTGACTTTGCCAGCGGGTACCGGCGACCACTCTACCGCCGTGCCGTTGACCCAGTTATACGTTTCGTGGCAGGTAACTTCGCGCACCAGGTCACGGCCATCCAACCCTTCCCAAGCGTTTGCCATTGCTAGCAATTCTGCGGCTGTGTGGCTGCCATCGGTACAGAGCGCCGCATGCAAAATACCTTTGTCCCGCAACTGGCGTGTTAGCGCGCGCGTATCTACCTCGCTAATGCCGGGAATGGTGTTGCGTTCCAGGTAGCTGTGCAGCGTTTCGTTGGCGCGCCAGTTGGAAACGACCGGGCTAATCTCGCGCACAATCAAGGCTGTGATCTGTGGACGGTCGCTTTCCAGGTCTTCGACATTAATGCCGGTATTGCCCACATGTGCCACCGTCATACAGACCATCTGGCCGCGATAGGAGGGGTCGGTGATCACCTCTTGGTAGCCGGTCAGGCTCGTATTAAAGACAACTTCCCCGACTACTGTTGTGGCAGCACCGAATGCACTGCCTTCGAAAATGGTGCCATCTTGCAAAACAAGAATTGCCTTCGCTCGGCCATTGGTTGTGTTCACACTCATTTGCCCCTCGGTTCATATTTTTCATAGCGATAGGCTAATCGCAATGGTTGCCATTCTTTCCACTTTAGCAGATGATTCCAGCCCCCTTCGCGCGCAATTGCTCCTTCGCTGGCCACTTCTGGATGCTTGCTTAAATTCATCAGCACCGCGACTTCGTCGCACCGGTGAAATTTGGGACAGTAGATGCAGGCCTGCCACACCTTGGGGCTAATGCTCCAGCGATCGACCAAGTCAAATCCCAACCGTTGAAAGAAATTCGGGCGCAGGGTCAGCGCGCAAGCTTGTGTATAGCCGCGTACACGGGCTTCTTCCACCAACGCTAGCACAAGATGGCTACCCAGCCCCTGTCCATGTTGGTTTTCATGCACCGCAACGGAACGAATCTCCACCAGTTTATCATTCAACGGCACCAAAGCGCCACAACCAACCACCGTTTCTGCTTGGTTTTCGTCGCTTGCTTCGACCGCGACGATCCAATCAGCCAGCGTTTTGCGCACACTTTCTTCCTTGCGTGGCAACATGATATTTTGGGCCGCAAAGCGATTGACCATCTCTACAATTAGCTGAATATCCTGCGCTTGTGCGCAACGAATAGCAATTCCCATTTTGCATTATCCTCTTTGATAAATTAGGCGACCTGTCGCGTCGTTAGCCATGACGGTCGAACGGCAGCGAACGGAACCATCTGAATAATACGAATCGTTTCTTGCTCTGCGTGTAAACCGGTTCAAGTGGCATGTTGCCGGAACGATTTACACAAAGAATGGGATACGATCTATCTGTTGTTTGGGCCATTATTTCACCTTGTTTCCTATCCTGATGCCTGAGTTGGCCAGGTTGTTTGTGCCTTCTGAATTCGTTTGGCCTGTTTAGCGCGCTGCGGGTTGCATGTTCCATCAACATGCAACCCGCCCGTAACGCTTGATTTGATTACTTTTTATACCACTGCACTATAATAGACCTTATGCCGATTTAATTTTGTGCATGCGTAGGTGCGGTTTGTAACCGCACAATCAGGGTGGAGCCAGCGTTGTGCGGTTACAAACCGCACCTACCAGAACCACCACACCCTGTTTGTTTTGTCGCCCAAAGCGCCAAGGCTGCATAATCTCTACTTAAATTATGCAGCCTTGGCGCTTTGGATTCTGACCTTTGTCGACAAAGTCTACAAATCGGTGGCGCGTTCGCTGTTCGTCTAGTAAAATTATGCTACCAGACCACGCCTAGTAGATCCCGGCGTAAATAAGGTACCCTATTTTTACCATGATGTACACGAGTAAACACGCCTTATTAACTGCCGTGGTATCTACGCCCAACTGTACTAGAGCGTCTGTAAAATATCACCAACCACGCCAACGGCTTGGGCCAATTCTTCTTTGCTGATCACCAAGGGGGGCACAAAGCGCAGCACATTGGCACCGGCACTTACCAAAATCACCCCTTTGTCATAGGCCTTATCGACGACAGGCCCAACTTCAATGGCCATCTCTACCCCAACCAGCAAGCCGTGGCCGCGAATTTCGGTAATGTGCGGGCTATTGAGCTCTTCCAGCAACTCTTTGAGATATTCACCCTTCTCGTGGACAGCGCGCAGGAAGGCTGGCTCAGAGATCCGCGTCACCACATGGTGCGCAACGTGGGTGGTGAATGGATTGCCGGCAAAGGTGCTAGCATGATCCCCTTTGTGAATCGTATCGGCCACTTTTTGGCGCATTAAAATCGCACCGATCGGCAGGCCACCGGCGAGCGGTTTGGCGAGCGTCATCAAATCGGGCTCCACCGGTTGTGCGCCCACGCTCTTGGAAACCGTCGCATGACCCCATAAATTGCCTGTGCGACCCAAGCCACATTGCACCTCATCATAGATCAGCAGTGCGTCGTATTGATCGGCCAGGGCGCGTAACTCGGTCAGAAATGCATGTCTGGCAGCATAAATGCCACCTTCGCCCTGAATTGGCTCGACGATAATCGCACAGACCGTGTCATCCATTTGGGCACGAGCACTTTCTAGATTGTTAAAGTCGGCAAAGCGCACACCGGGCATCAATGGTTTGAAGGCATCCTGATATTTGGGGCGCGGCGTGGCGGCCAAGCTGCCAAAGAGGCGACCATGAAAGGCATTGCTGAAAGCCAAAATGTTATATTTGTTTTCATGACCATGTTCGCGTGCATAGCGGCGGGCAAACTTGAAAGCCCCTTCGTTGGCATCGGCACCGGTCAGGCTAAAATGGACTTTGTCGGCAAAGCTGTTCTGGCACAGGAATTTGGCCAGGCGCGTCTGCGGCTCGGTATGATAGAGATTGCTGACATGAAACATGCCGGTGCTGTTGGCTTCTTCGATGGCCTGCTTGACGCCTGGATCGTCGTAGCCCAGGGCATTGACAGCGATCCCCGCCACACAATCGATGTATGCTTTGCCATCGGTATCATACAGGGTGCTGCCTTTGCCGCTGGCGAGCACAAAGGGGGGGCGGCTATACACCCCCAACACATACTGCTGTTCCATTTCAATAACGCTTTGTTTGTCCATGACCTCGGTTCCTCCCTGATTGGCTTGCGCCTATGCTATGGTTGGGTAGATTGGGTTCTTCTCGTGTACATCGTTTGCAACACCTTATTTGGAGCCGACAATACCCGTGCCGCTATTATCTTGGATACCGGCCAGATTGGTAATGACAGCCTGGGCAACGCCATTGCGCACCGCTTCGGTGGCGCTGCGCACTTTGGGAATCATGCCCCCCGTAATAATGCCTTCTTCGATCCACTGTTCGGCCTGTGATGCCGTTACCGCACGCACGACCCGCCCCGCCACCAGAATACCCGGCACATTGCTGATAAAAATCAACTTGATCGCGCCCAATTTGGCTGCGATGGCGGTGGCAGCATGGTCGGCGTTGACGTTGTAACTCAGCGCATCCAATGCACCAAAGCTGATCGGGCTGACCACGGGCACAATGTTATGTGCCATGAGCGCTTGCAACAGTTGTGGGTTAACATCTTGAATCTCGCCCACGCGCCCGAGATCGCCCAGGGGATGCCACATCTTTTCTACGTAGATCGTACCCGCGTCCACGCCACTAATGCCAGCCGCCATAATGTCGTCATTGACCAGGATGCGCACAATGCGCTTGTTCATCAAGCCACTGAGCACCATTTCGGCCACATCCAAGCTCGCATCGTCGGTAACGCGCAAGCCTTCAATAAAGCTGGTTGTCAACCCCAAGCGCTGTTGATAATCAGCAATCGCTTTGCCGCCGCCATGCACGACAATCGGAAAGTATCCTTGATCAAACATAGCACGCACGGCTTGGGCTAGCCCAAATAAAAATGACTCATCATCCAACTCGTTCCCGCCGACTTTGAGAACGACAATATACCTGGGCTCTGCTTGTTCGGTTTGGTCCTGCTGTGGCTGACTAATTTGCATAGTATCCATGAGTTGTATGCTTATAAAAACGGTAACAGTGATCTTGAATAAATTTGCGGTAGGTCGTTGCTTATTGCAAATAAAAAAGCTCTCCGTCTGGAGAGCTTCGCAGGTTACTAGGAGATGGAGCCGCGCGCGCTTATGCCAGATCGGATGACCCGATGGAATTGCGGTACGGCCTAAAACTCAAATTATTGAAGAATCGACAATTTGTCATCATAGGTTCATAGTGTAACATGACGCGCCCATTGTGTCAATCTACAAATAGAATAGAATTTGGGTGCATTTCAAATTGGGGGTAAATTTTAGAACGAGCGAACAAAGTGTGCCGGGGACGCGCGACGACCACACTGGTTTGACAAACAGTACCCCGCTCGTCCCCGGCACACTTCCCCAAAACTGCATTACACCCATAGAATTTTTGGTCATCCGGATTTTTGCTAGTGCGGTGCCCCATCCAGCCAGATCAATGCGCCGTTGAGCATTGATCTGGCAAAGATATGACTGACCAACGCCGTATATTCAGCTTAACCTTGATCCGCTGCTATCTTGTGCCAAAAATTAAGGTTCGGCCTAAATAGCAAAAAAAATGTCTTACCATGTTAAATTGGGGGTTGAAATCGTTTACGAAGCCTGTTATAATTCAATATAGTCGGCGGTTGGGAGAGGGCAATAGGTCAGTGGGAGATATCTCCCGCTCTTTTTTTGCCATAAAAACTGGGCATATTTCTAGAAAACCCTATAGCAGTGTTTGCAAGCTTATTGAATGAGTATTACGGGCTGAATAAGCTTGCAAAAGCAATAAAAAGTGGGTAATCACCGAAAATGACAATAGCAAGCAAAGCGCGCACAGATGATCAGCTTGATGTTCCTGTGATCGATTACGAGAACAGTCAGTATAAGGCAGATTTCTGGGAAGGTCGAGGTCGTGATTATGAAGATGCCGCAGAACGCCTTGCGCTTCGGCAATTGTTGCCGGCGCATGGTCTACGGATTGCCGAAATTGGGGCTGGTTTTGGGCGGCTAGCGGATCTGTATCTGGGCTATGAACAGATCATCCTCTTTGACTACAGCCGTACACTGCTGCAGGACGCAGTGCGTCGTTGGGGGCATGATCCGCGCTTCGTCTTTGTTGCGGGTAATGTTTACCAACTGCCATTGGCCACCGGTGTATTAGATTCGCTGGTAATGGTGCGCGTCATGCATCATCTGGCCGATGTAGGGCAGGCGTTGGGGCAGATCGAGCGTGTCTTGCACAAGCGCAGTGTGGCTGTGTTGGAATATGCCAATAAGCGCAATCTCAAGGCAATTGCCCGTTGGCTGTTGCACCGCCAAGCTTGGTCGCCTTTTGACTTGTCACCGCTTGAATTTGTTGAGTTGAACTTTGATTTTCATCCGGCGTGGATGGATCAGCAATTCGGCCAAGCTGCTTTCGGCGTTCAGCAGCAATTTGCCGTCTCACATTTTCGCTTGCCATTATTGAAACAGCACATAAGTTCCGCCACTTTAGCCAAAGTGGATAGTTGGCTTTTTCGGCCAGGTGGTTTCTATCCGCTTGCGCCTAGTGTCTTTGTACAAGCCGTTATTGACAGCAAACGTACACCAAAAAGCATAGCGGCAGATGCTACAATTGCCGATCTATTCTGTTGTCCGCAATGTCGTGCAGAAGCCTTTGCGCTTGTAACTGAAGAGCAACTGCTTTGTAAACAATGTCATGCGGCCTTTGGCAAGAAAATGGGAATTTGGGATTTTAAAGAGCTACTTAGTGCGAGTGCATGAGTAGCTTCTGTTTTGTTTTCGCCTTGCACCACCAAAATTCATACAAGACTGACCAAGCAAGATCGCCGAAAAGGTACATATAATACTGCAAATAGACGTAAGTGGCGGAATAATGGAAGTATACATAGAAGTATGAATTGGATAAAAACAGTGTAAGGTAATCGTGCGTAATCGTGTAACGTATTAATCGTGTAATACAGATCAATAACCTTAAGTAAACATATATTAAAAATGTTAAACTCTTTATAGAGGCTTATTATCGGTGAGTTTTTCGTACACAAGGAGAGATTGTTTTACATATGGGTAAGCAAAAAATGCTCGATTTCTCAACGGATACTGATTTTGATACTGACTTCGAAAATGGCTTTGAACAGCCATACGAGAGTGACTTCGAAGACGAAATCAGCGCGCTTGGTGAGCAGGAAGCTGAGTTGAATGAGAATGGTGACGCTGAACTGGTTTCACCGGTTGTTCTAACACCAGAACAGATCGTTAGCCAGCTTTTAGCTCTGGGGCGGACCCAAGGCTTTGTTTCCTATGATGATGTTTTGGGCTTAGTGCCTGAAGCGGAAAATAATATGGAACAGGTCGAAGATATTTTTGCTTCTTTGTTTGAGCAAGGTATCGAAGTTGGTCAGGTTCGCGAAGAGGAAGAAGAAGCCGACATGACCGATCTGGATGCCGAGTTGATAGAGGAAGACACGTTCGATCTCAGCCAGATTGAAATTGATGATTCGATCAGCCTGTATCTAAAGGAAATCGGCCGCGTGCCGCTCTTAACTGCGGAAGAGGAAGTCTCCCTCGCCAAACGCATGGAAAAGGGCCGTGATGCGCGCCGGAAACTCGCCCAGGGTGTTGACGATTGGGAAGAACGGGAACGCCTGCTTTGGTTCGTGCGTGATGGTCAGGCTGGGCAAGAACATTTAATCAAGGCTAATAGCCGTTTGGTCGTTAGTGTAGCGAAAAAGTATGTTGGGCGCGGTGTGCCCTTCTTGGATCTAATTCAGGAAGGTAACATTGGCTTGATCCGTGCGGTGAAAAAATTTGATTACCGCCGTGGCTACAAATTTAGCACCTATGCCACCTGGTGGATTCGTCAAGCGGTGACGCGTGCAATTGCTGATCAGGGCCGCACAATTCGGGTGCCTGTCCACATGTACGAGCAGATCAATCGGTTGACCCGCACCAGTCGCCAACTGGTTCAAGAGCTAGGCCGCGATCCGACTACCGAAGAGATCGCTGAGGAGTTGGGGGTATCGGCGCGCAAGGTTGAGCATATTATGCGCGTAAGCCAACGCCCACTCAGTTTAGAAATGCCTGTGGGTGAAGAAGAAGATAGCTACCTGGGCGATTTCATTGAAGATGAAGATGCCGCTGCACCCAATGAAGCAGCCGGTCAGCAAATTCTGCGTGAAGTTATTGATGAGATCTTCCAGAGCTTGACCCCGCGCGAGGTGCGCATTTTGCAACTGCGCTTTGGGTTGGTGGACGGCTATTGCTATACGCTAGAAGAAGTGGGCAAAAAGTTTGGTGTGACGCGCGAGCGCATTCGCCAAATTGAAGCCCAGGCCCTTAGCCGTTTACGCCATCCAAGCCGTAGCCGCAAATTGCGCGACTACCTCTAAATCGGTCTGCTGGTTTCACGTGAAACACCGGCGCTGTAAACAGCGCCGGTGTTTTTTATTACCAATACTTTGTAAACCGATTCTTCGCTGACCACATACGTTCGCCATGAGCCGCAATGTTAGGTATAATCTCCCAAGGATATAACTTTTAAGTGATTGCCAAGAAATAAGTGTCTACGCGGTATTCCGGGAAGGGGTCAGAATAATGCCCATAACGCACACTGCATGGGGCCTTTCCCAGATGCTTTCCCCCTTCCGGTTGGATACTCTATTTTTAGAATGGCCTTATTCGTAATGAGGAAATATGACTATGGTACTGTTTAACCGGATCGTGACCGCTATCCTATGGCTGCTTCTCCTGATCAGCATAAATATCCTCGCGGTCGCGCCACTGCAAACAATTGTACAGACACAGCAGATACTAACCATAGCACTCACCGCGCTGGAGCATTGGCAAGCAACAAATTCATCTAATTTTATTATCGCCCAAGCAACGCTTGGTATTGCCGCCGTTTTGGTATTCGGTATCTTGTTATGGCTAGAGCTATGGGGGATGCGTCAGCGTGGTGTGCGAATTCGCACTGCCGCCGGCGGCTCGGCTGAACTGGATACTGCTAGCATCAGTCGGCGCTTGGAATGGCATTTAGAACAAGTGGCCGAAGTTAATAGTGTGATTCCCACTGTACACGCCAAAGGTGGTGCCGTGAATGTGCGCCTAGAAGTCGAAGTGATGCCCGAAGTCGATATTCCGCTGAAGACCGACGAAGTCGTAGCCTTGGCCCGCGACGTGGTGGAAGAGGATATTGGCTTAACGTTGGGCAGATTAGATGTGCATATGCGCTGCGCACCCTTTGAGCCAAGCCCGATTGGGTAACACCAATACCATGACCACTGGAATTAGCATACACGATCACGTTGAAGCAGATGCTGACATGGCGCTTGATCCTCCCCCCGAACTGGCACATGATGCAGCCGATACTGAACAGCTTTTGTTAAATGGGGAGACATTCGCCATCACTGCTCTTATTGAAGCCTTGCTTTTTGTTGCAGATGGACCAGTCGAGGTGACACAACTGGCAAAGGCGTTGCAACTGGACAATGAGGCAGTCTACTATGCTCTGCAACAGCTTGATCAGCAATATGTGTGCGCCAATCGTGGACTGCGCGTGCAAGAATATTGCGCGTGCAAGAATATAATGGCACGTTTCAACTGGTAACACAACCTGCCTTTGCCGCGCTGATCGAAACATTCTTGAATTTGGATCTGAGTACAAAGCTGAGCGCACCCGCCTTGGAAACCTTGGCGATTGTCGCCTATCGCCAACCAATCACGCGTGCGCAAATTGAAGGTGTGCGCGGGGTGGACAGTTCGGCGATTCTACGTTCCCTGACACAACGCGGCTTGATCCAAGAAAGTGGTCGCCTTGACGGGGTAGGTCGGCCCATTCTCTATACGGTAACCGAAAGCTTTATGCAACATTTTGGTTTGATCAACTTAGACCATTGCAAAGAATAAAGTAGGGGCGGCTTGCAGCCGCCCGTTCGCAGCGAGCCAAACGCGGGGCGGCTGCGCGGCCGCCCCTACGCATGATTTTGTTTGGCAAACGCTGGATACTTATTTCTTTGAAAGCGCCATAGACGAATTGCCGCCCCTAGAAACAACCGAAACTGATCGGTTGTGGGCCGCGACCCTGTTAGCCGAAACCCAAGCGCCTGTACCGAAAAACTGATCTGGCTTGTACATTCTGTGCAATTTGCCATCTCCTCTGGCAAAATAGATGTCAGAAACAGACGCTTTGTCTGTCAGTTATTCCTTTGCCCTTCTGTGTACTGTCTGTCGCTTGTCAGGTAAACCAGATCTACTGGTGGCATACTGATAGAAGTAGGTAGTAATCGGCAAAGGATAATCAAGGAGTGTGCTTTATGATGAGGCAGTCGCGTTGGTCAACTGTTCTTCTGGTAACAAGCTTTTTGTTACTCTGTTCGCTGATCGATAGCCCCTCGTTGTTGGCGCAAGATAAATCTTTGGTCTGGGAACGATTTAATGTGGATCTTGTCGCCAATCAAGATGGCACAATCGATGTGCAAGAACACCAGACCATCCGCTTTACGAGTGGCACATTTCGCTTTGGCTATCGCGATATCCCAAGCAATAACCTAGGCGAGATCGACAATTGGTCGATCACCGACCGTAGTGGCAATACATACCAGCTTAGTAACCAATCTGACGAGCCCTATACATTTACCGTTGAAGATAACGGTGGGCATTATGTCGTCCGCTGGTATTTCCCACCCCTAGAAAATGCAACTGAGACCTATACGTTGCACTATACCGTGCATGATGCGTTGCGTTTCTATGAAGGTGGCGATCAGCTATGGTGGAAGGCCATCTTTGGTGATCGGGGTTTCCCTGCCCTGGACGGGCGCGTTCAGGTGACGGTGCCGGGCCAGATTGTGGAGTGGGCCGCCTATGTAAATGGTGCCGACGCGCGCGACCGGGCCTCGGCGACCGTGGCGCAAGAGGGGCAGACAGTGGTTTTTGAATTGACCCGCCGCTTGGCGGGGGATGAAGAATTTGAAGTACGTGTCCAATTTCCTCATGGCATTGTCCAGGGCAGTGCTGCTGGTTGGCAAGCGCGCGCCGATGCCGAGCAAGCGCGCCTGGACGCGGAACAGGCCTATCGCCAACAGTGGGGGCCTTGGGCCACGCTGATCTTGGGTGGATTGGGTGTTTTGCTGGTCTTGGGTGGACCAGCGGCATTGTATCTGCTCTGGTATCGGTTTGGGCGCGACAAGCCAACCGAAATAGTGGCTGACTATCTGCCGGAGCCGCCCGATACCCTTACACCCGGCATGGCTGGCACCTTGCTCGATGAATCGGTCGATATGCAAGACATTATCGCCACCCTGGTTGATCTAGCGCGCCGCCAAGCCATTAGCATCACAGAAGTCAAGGAAGAGGGCTTGTTCCGTATGGGAACCGATTTCATCTATCGGCGCGAGCGCGCGGATGTCGAATTGTTGCCCTACGAGCGTGCCTTGCTCGATGCGATCTTTGGCCGCAAGCAAGAAGTCAATCTGTCTGACCTGAAAAATAAATTCTATGCCAAGATGCCAGCCATCAAGAGCAGCCTGTATGATGCGGTGACAGATGCCAAGCTTTTCCCGCGCAATCCAGAAACGGTGCGCCAATTCTATGCGGTGTTGGGCGTGGTCGCATTGGTGGGTGCATTTATTGTGGGCGCGATGTTGAGTGTGGCCTTTGGCGACTTGACTGGCGCTGCGGTCATGCCTGGTGTGGGCTTAGGCATTACTGCTATCGGTTTCTTGATTCTTGCCGGTAGTATGCCGCGCAAATCTGAACATGGCGCGGAAGTTGCTGGGCGCTGGCGCGCCTTTAAGCGCTATTTGCAAAATATTGACCAATATTCGGATCTGGCGGCCCAAAAAACTATTTGGGATCGGTGGTTGCCCTACGCCATTGCCTTTGGCATTGACAAGGAATACATTCGCAAATTTGAGGCGATTGATGCGCCAGCCCCTGGCTGGTATATTCCCTCGCCGACCATGTATGAACCCTATCGTCGTCGCTACTATGGCGGCCCGTGGATCGGCGGTCCTATCACCGGTGGCCCCCGCATGGGTAGCGGTGGTGACGGCAGAAGTGGGGAAGGTGGCAGCTTTGGCGGCAGCCTGAGCGATGCCAGCCGTGGCATGGGTACCAGCCTTGCCGGTATGAGCGCTGGCCTGGGCGCGCTATTGACGAGCGCCGGCAGCACCATGACCAGCCGCCCCGCCAGCTCTTCATCGGGCGGTGGTTGGAGTGGCGGCGGTGGCGGGTTCTCTGGCGGCGGCGGTGGTGGCGGTGGTGGCGGTGGTGGCGGCGGTGGTGGATTTGGCTAAGCCATTGCCCTGTTGATGGGCTTTTATAAAGTTTTGTGATCGGAGCTTTACCATAACCGCAAAGATAACCCAAAGGAGTGACGAATGATTGGTGGTGGACGGACTGTAGGGGCGGCATTGATGTTAGTCAGCGCTGTGCTATTGATTGCCTTTGGCGCGTGGGCTACCGTTGCGTTGAACACGCGTGAAACATCGGGTGGTGGTATGGCCATCGGTATTGTGCTTGCGCTGGCTGTGCTGGGCCCCATCTTTGGCATCGGTGCCTATCTGTTCCGCAAAGGAACGGCAGAAAAAGCCGAAATGGCGAATGTGCAACAGGAGAAGAAGATTCTCAACATGGTGCTAACCCAGGGCAAAGTCACCATTGGCGAACTCGTGGCCGAACTGGAAGCGCCGCGCGAGAGTGTTGAAGATATGATTCGTAGCGTGGTAGGCAAACAACTCTTTAGTGGCGCGATCAACTGGGAAAAAGGCATTTTGTACAGCGTTGAAAGTCAGGAATTGACCGGTGATCGCAAATGTCCCAATTGTGGCGGCGAATTGACCTTTGCCGGCAAAGGATTGGTGGTTTGTCCCTATTGTGGCAGTGAAGTCTTTTTGACCAAGCGCGCGGCAGCAACAACTGCCGCGGCGTAGGTCTGTAGGTGATAAGTCTAGTACAGTTGGGCGTAGATACCACGGCAGTTAATCAGGCACGTTACTCGTGTACATCATGGTAAAAATAGGGTACCTTATTTACGCCGGGATCTACTAGATGGTTATGCGGTTCTAGGACTACCTATCACCGTTTATTGAAGGGGGAGTAGAATGAGTGACGGATTTGTCGATCAGGCGAAAGCCAATATGAGTGCGCTCGAACGCTTGTTGAAAGGATTGCCCGGCATTGCGGGTTATGTGGATAAAGAATTGCGGCGCGCTGCCGACAAGCAGGTGCGCGAATTGCTGGCCACCCAATTGACCGAGCAAAAACAGCAGCTTTTTGCCATCCAGAAGCAGTTGTTGGGCAATGGCGGTTTGCGATGGCTCGATGATGTGGACCAGATTATTCAGAAGTTGCAGACGTTGACCGACCGCATCAAAACGGCCAGCTATGGCTATGCCGGTCTCTTTGACGCTGTAAAAATTAGAGAAGAGCAATTGGCTGCGCTGCATCAGTTCGATTTGGATCTAGCCAATCATGTGGCGAAAATTGGCGAAATTCTGCCGCGGCTGCAAACGGCCACGACTGGCAGTGAGTCAATCCAGCCACTTTTGCAGGAATTGGCACAGGCTGTTACGGAGGTGGACACGATCTTTAACCATCGCCGCGATGGAATTCTGTCGCCCGATCTATTACCTAACGCGGCCGCTCGCCCGGCATCGCTTTGAAATTAATTGACAAACCATTTAAAAGTCAACCAAATTGACCGTAGTAATATATGCGATAGTATTGATGACTTTTAAGGGGTTTATTTATAAGGAGAACAAATTATGCCACGAATTATTGATGTAGTGGAGGCACCCGATCAGGGTGCCAATGATCTGGTTGTGCGCATTCCAGAGAATGGCGCGGGTGATTTCCGCTTTGGCAGCCAGGTGATCGTGCGCGAAAGCCAACGCGCTGTTTTTTATCGCGATGGCAAATCGTTGGATGTGTTCGAGCCTGGTCGCCACACGATTACCACTATGAACTTGCCGTTGTTGTCCGGCTTGCTACGGCTCGCCACCAGCGGTAAAGATATCTTCACCGCCGAAGCTTACTTTGTGAATATGCGTGAATTCACCGATCTCAAGTGGGGCACGCCGCAGCCGATCAGTCTGCGCGATACAGATTTGGGGCTGGTCCGCTTGCGTGCCTTTGGCCAGTATACCATGCAGGTGATTGACCCCAAGCGTTTTGTGGATCAAATTGTCGGGGTGCAGAGTATTTATACCACCAGCCAAATCGAAGAATATCTGCGCAATGCTGTGATCAGCCGGCTGACCGATGTCCTGGGCGAAAACATGACCAGCATCTTTGATCTGCCCCGTCTCTTTGATGAGATTTCCGCCGGTATGCGCGCCAAAGTCCAAGATGATTTTACTGCTATGGGGCTGGCGCTCAAGCAGTTTATGATTGTCTCGATCAATCCCACTGAAGAGACGGCCAAGGCGATTGACGAACGAGCCAGCATGGGCGCGATTGGCAACATTGACGCCTATATGAAGTTCAAAACGGCGCGTGCCATTGGCGACGCTGCGCAACAACCCGGCGGCGGTTCCGCCGAAGGCTTGGGCTTGGGCGCGGGGATTGGCATGGGTGCGGGTATGGCGGGTATGATCGCCAATGCCATGTCAAGCGCGCAACAAGCATCACAGACAGCGGCCCCAACTAGTGGTGCAGCGGTCACGCCCAGTGTGATGACGCTGGAAGAAGCGGCCACCTATCTGCGTGTGACCCCGGCTGATGTGCAAGCGATTATCGATAGCGGCGAAATCAAGGCCAAGAAGATTGGCACCCAATATCGCATTACCAAGGAAGCCGTTGACGCCTACTTGAGCAGCTAACCTGCGATGACTATCCATATCAGCCAATGAATGGGGTGAGCGATGACCAAACTGATCACAACCCTGGGTGCGTTGGATGCCGAGCAACTCGGCATGATTCTACCGCACGAGCATATCTTTGTGGATCTGGGACCGATTGCGGCGGCGAGTTATCGCACCGCTGATCCTGCCGATGTGATTCGCGTGATGGGGCCAGAAATTGCCAAGATTCAGGCCCAGGGCATTACGGCGCTGGTTGAATGCACGCCGGTTGGCGTCGGGCGGCGTGCGGATATCGACCTGGCTGTCTCACAGGCGACCGGGTTGCCAATCGTCTTGCCCACCGGTATCTATCGCGAGCCTTGGATTCCGCCCTGGGCCCAAGCAGCAAGTGAAGCTGCATTGTGCGATTGGATGGTGGGTGAGTTGACGGAGCAAATCGAAACGTGCGGCGTACCGGCGGCTTGGATCAAAGTGAGCGCGGGAGATGAGGGTATCACGGCTTGCGAAAGCAAGATCCTGCGCGCCGCGGCCCGCGCGGGCATCGCTACCAACGCGATCATCGGTAGCCACACAATTCGGGGGCATGTGGTGCGCGATCAGGTGGACATCTTGGAGGCGGCTGGCTATACTGCGCACCGCTTTATCTGGATTCATACCCAAGCCGAGCCGGACTTTGCCCGCCATCTGGAGATGGCAGCACGCGGCGTCTGGTTGGAATATGATGGCATTGGCAATCCTAAGGATGATGACCGTTTCATCGATTGGATTCTGCGCGTCATTGATGCCGGGTATGGTGAAAAGTTACTGTTAAGTCATGACCGCGGGTGGTATGATCCATCTAAACTGGGAGGTGGTGTGCCGCAACCGTACACCTATTTGTATGAACACTTTCTGCCCAAGCTGCGGTTGGCCGGTCTGGAAGAGGAGATGATAACCCAATTGACGCAGGTCAATCCCTTCCAAGCCTACGCCCGATAACTAAAGGCGGCTATAGTAAGGCGGCTACACAGATGTGCAGCCGCCTTTTTGATCAACGGCAATAACAAACGATTGACATAATGTTTCACGTGGAACATTATGATTACACTGTAGCGCAGGTTTTGCTAGATTGGTGGCAATTGTAGGTCACCTTTGTAACGTGACAGACCCGTTCCATGCAAACCATCCGGTTGGTGACCAGACAAGCATCGTCAATCCAGGCTTTGCTAGGGCGGTATTACGGCTTTGGGTAGATTTGTCACGTTATAAACGTGACCTACGTTATACCATCAAAACTTTGATCACAGTCTGCTAGATTCCTTGTCACTCAATGTAAATGATAAAGTAGGGTAAACAGAAGTTTATGGGACGTAACTACGCCGCGATTGAGCGGGTATTGGTAATTACTTTTGTGTTGAATGTGATTTCGACGGTTGCTAAACTGGGCTTTGGCCTATGGGTTGGCGCGTTGAGTTTGATTGCCGATGGGCTGGACAGCCTTTTCGACGGTGTTTCTAATTTGGTGGGGTTGATTGCTGTGCGCATTAGTCGCCAGCCACCGGACGAAGATCATCCTTATGGCCATCGCAAGTTTGAAACCTTGGCCGCGCTTTTTATTGCCGCGGCGCTTTTTGTCGCGGCCTGGGAACTAGCAACGGGGGCGATTACGCGCCTATTGAACCCCATCCCATTAACCGTCAACCAGTGGAGTATTTTTGCGCTGGTCTTTGGCGCGGGGATACAGGCGATTGCCGGTTGGTGGGAATGGCGCAAGGCACGCCAATTGCAAAGTGAAGTGCTACTGGCCGATGCGCGGCATAGCCTCGCCAGTATTGGTATCAGCGCAACGGTATTGGTCGGGTTGGGACTGGTACAACTGGGCTATGCCTGGGCCGATCCGGCTGTTGCCCTATTGGTGGCTGGCCTTATTGCGAAAATCGGGGTGGATACAGTGCGCGAAAACATTCCCGCACTGGTCGATCGTGCGCCGTTGGACGCAGCCCAGATTGGCGATGTGGTCGGTGGCGTAACCGGTGTCGAGAGCTATCACCGTATTCGCAGCCGTGGCTCGGTGGATAATGTGGCCATTGATCTGCATGTCCGCGTTGCCCCGCAGCTTTCTATGGGTGATGCGAATGCCATTGCTGACGAAGTGCGGCGACGGCTCCTGGCCTTGCCCGGCGTTGGCGACGTGACCGTACATGCCGAAGCCCACCGCGCTTCGGAAAGCGCGCTTGATCTGTACAGCGCCAGCCGGTTGGCCGCCCAAGAACTAGGCGTAACGATCCATGAGTGGTCTGTTCAGGCGATTGATGGCGGTTTGAGCTTGCATTTACATGTGGGCGTTGATCCTACACTGACACTGGCGGCTGCCCATGATCTGGTTGACCACCTGGAAACCGTTCTGCGCGAGCGACTTCCTGTGTTGAACTCTGTACACAGCCATATTGAGGCCAATACGCTTGAAATCTTGCCCAGCGCGCATGTTAGCCAACGTCTCCAGCAGCGTGTGACCGCGGTGGTGGAAAATGCGGTCATAACATTGCCTGGGCTGACCGATCCACATGATATTGTCGTACGTCAGGTGGAAGGGCGTTTATTTATTGCGCTGGAAGTGATGGTCAACGGCATGATGTTGGTGGCCGAGGCCCATGAGCTGAGTACACGCCTCCAAGAAAACATTCGCGCTAATGTAGCAAATGTTAGTGAGGCATTGGTCCACCTAGAACCCGATAACGCGTAACACAAATCAAACCGCAACAACGTCGCAACATGGCTATGGCACAATCAGCAAAGCAAACGTCACAAGATGCAATGCCGCTGCCCGCATCTTGCAGGTATAAGGAGCAAAGCGTATGTCAAATGGAATTAACGCCGTCACTGTGATTGGCGCGGGGACAATGGGTGCTGCGATTGCCGGCCACTTGGCGAATGCCGGTGCCGCGGTGACACTACTCGATATGGCTCCGACCGATCTCACGCCGGAGGAGCAAGCCGCCGGTCTTACCCTAGAACACCCCAAGGTGCGCAATCGCATTGTGCAGGCTGGCTTTGAGCGTATGATCAAGGCGCGTCCCGGCAACCTTTTTACGGCTGAGAATGCCAAACGCATCACCGTGGGTAACCTAGAAGATGACTTTGCCGCGGCATTAACCAAAAGTGACTGGATTATTGAAGTCATTGTCGAAAAAGCCGCGCCAAAACAAGCGCTTATGGCGCGCATCGAAGCTGCCGCACCTGCCCACGCGGTCATCAGCACCAATACTTCGGGTATTCCCATCCACATTATCACTGAAGGGCGCACGCCAGACTTTAAGCGCCGTTTTCTCGGTACACATTTTTTTAATCCACCCCGCTATTTACATTTATTGGAAGTTATCCCGACAGCTGAGACTGATCCCGCAGTTGTGGAGCGTATCCACCACTATGCCGAACATGTGCTGGGCAAAGGCGTGGTCATCTGTAAGGATACACCCAACTTTATTGCCAATCGTATGTTTAGCTTCATCATCAGCGACATGATGGAATATGCCATCGAGAATGGCTACACGGTTGAAGAAACCGATCGCCTGACTGGCGATCTGATTGGGCGACCAAAAAGTGCTACCTTTCGCTTGGGCGATATTGTGGGCATTGATGTCATGACTTTGGTCAATCAAAATCTCTACCCCCTGATCCCGGAGGACGAAGACCGCGCAGTATTGCTTGCCCCCCGCACCGGCGCGGTAGTAAAGACGCTGCTGGAGAATAAATTGCTGGGTAACAAGAGTGGCCAAGGCTTTTATAAAACGGTTAGCGGGGCAAAAGGTGAAAAAGAGTTCTGGGGATTGGATCTATCTGCCGCGGAACAGGGTAAAATTGCGTATCTCGCGCCTGCCAAGCCACGCTGGGCGAGTGTGGGTGCTCTCCGAGAGAAGCCGATTGTTGATCGGCTCCAATCGCTGGCCGTCGCCGATGATCGCGCTGGCGAATTGTTGTGGCACACCTTGTCCAATACCCTGGCGTATGCCTCAAAACGGGTGCCTGAGATCGCCGATACGCTTGCTGATATTGATAATGTGATGAAATGGGGCTTTGGCTGGAAGTTTGGCCCCTTTGAAATCTGGGATCGGCTGGGCGTGACGGAAACCGTGGCGCGTATGGCTGGTGAGGGTCTGGCGGTTGCACCTTGGGTCCATGAAATGTTAGCCAAAGGGCACACCACCTTTTACGTGCATTCTGACCCACTACCAATGGTCTATTGTCCAATCAACAAAGGTTACATTCCACTCGCGCGCAACAAGTTGGTGGTACAACTGGGCGATGTGCGTTTTACTCAGCGTACCATAGCCGAGAACGAATCGGCGAGCTTGCTCACCCTGGATGATGGTGTGTTGCTGCTTGAATTCCACAGCAAGATGAATGTGTTGGATGCTGGCATTTTCCAGATCATGCAGAAAGCCATCGAAAGATTGCACGGCAATGCAACCGGGCTGGTAATTGCCAACGATGGCGAAAATTTTAGTGTGGGGGCCAATCTCTTTGTGCTGGGCACGTTGGCCCAATCGGGACAGTGGCAAGCGTTAGAGGGAGTGATCAAACAGGGACAGGATCTACTGCTGGCCTTGCGCACCGCACCGAAACCGGTGGTAGCCGCACCTTTCCAACGGGTATTAGGGGGTGGGGTCGAGGTCTGTCTGGCCGCCGACCGCATTGTGGCCCACGCCGAAACCTATCTGGGCTTGGTCGAGGTGGGGGTTGGAATTGTGCCTGGCTGGGGTGGCTGCAAAGAGATGGTGCGCCGCAACATCAGCTCACACATGCATGCGACAAATGTCAATCCTACGCCCTATTTGCGCCAGGTCTTTGAAACGATTGGCTTTGCCAAAGTTTCTACTTCTGCCATCGAAGCGCACACTTTGGGTTTTCTACTCCCCAGCGATCACATTGTCATGAACCGCGCGCATCAGATCGGCTTGGCGCAGCAAGTGGTACTCGACATGGCCGCGCAAGGGTATACGCCGCCGGTTGTGAAGGGCAATGTCTATGCCGCGGGGCGCGATGTGTTGGCCAGTACACGGATTGAAGTCTATTCTATGCGCGCCAGTGGCTTTATCAGTGAGTATGACGCCAAGGTTGCCAACAAATTGGCCTATGTGCTCTGTGGCGGCGAGTTGAGTGCGCCGACTTGGATGGATGAACAATATTTTCTCGACTTGGAACGCGAAGCCTTGCTCGCCTTGGCTGGCGAAACCAAGACACAGGAACGGATTTGGCACATGTTGCAAAATGGCAAGCCGCTTCGGAATTAACCGTTGGCCGTAAGAGATAACGCCAGGCAATCGCCTTTCTCTTTCAATTATAGGAGAGCATTATGCAAAACGCAGTCATTGTTGCCGCCGTGCGTACGGCTGTGGGACGCGCACCACGCGGTAGTTTACGCACCATGCGGCCAGATGATATGGCCGCTACCGTGATCAAAACCGTGGTAGAACGCGCCGGCGTTGACACCAGTGAGATCGAAGATGTCAATCTAGGTTGTGCCTTTCCCGAAGCCGAACAAGGCATGAATGTGGCGCGCATTGCCGCCTTGCGCGCCGGATTGCCGGAAACGGTCTGTGGCCAAACGACCAATCGCTTTTGTTCGAGCGGCTTGCAGACCATTGCCAGTGCCGCCCAACAGATTATGGCTGGCATGGGCGAGGCGATCATTGCGGGTGGCGTAGAGAGCATGAGCATGGTACCCATGGTCGGCAACAAGTTTGTGGCGAATCCCACCCTGGCGGAAGAATATCCGGGCGTTTATATCGGCATGGGGATGACGGCTGAAAATGTGGCGCGCCAATATGCGGTGAGCCGTGAGGAACAAGATGCCTTTGCCTTGCGCAGCCATCAACGCGCCGCCGCGGCCCAGGCGATGGGTAAATTCGCCGATGAGATCGTGCCGTTGCACGTTATGGTCAAGACGGGATTGGGCAGTACCATCCAGGAAAACAGTTTCACCTTTGATCAGGATGAAGGGATCCGGCGTGATACGTCTGCGGATGCGCTGGCCAAGCTCAAGCCGGTTTTTCACACACGCGGTACCGTCACCGCGGGCAATAGCAGCCAGACCAGTGATGGCGCGGCGGCTTTGTTGATCATGAGCGAAGATAAGGCCAAGGCATTGGGTCTGACACCCTTGGCGCGCTTTGTCAGCTTTGCCGTCGGCGGTGTGCGCCCCGAAGTGATGGGGATTGGACCGATTGCTGCCGTGCCCAAAGCATTGAAGTTGGCTGGCATGAGTCTCGCTGAGATTGACTTGATCGAACTCAACGAAGCCTTTGCTGCCCAAGCTTTGGCTGTGATCCGTGAACTCGGCTTGGACGAAGCGCGGGTCAATGTGAATGGGGGCGCGATTGCGCTGGGCCATCCACTGGGCTGCACAGGGGCCAAACTTACGGTACAGATGCTCTATGAGTTACGGCGTCGGGATAAACAATTTGGGCTGATAACCATGTGTATTGGCGGTGGCATGGGTGCTGCTGGGATTATCGAACGGCTACATTGAGTTGATCAGTTGGACTGCTATTGCGCTTGCGAACGTGCTGGCGAGCGGTCCGTTCAGCAGGATTATGATGGAGCATAGTTCCCTTCCCTACTGCCAACTTGTGGGTAAAGCTAAGGCGCTTGCAAAGAAATAAGTATCCAGCGCTTGCCAAACAAAATCATGCGTAGGGGCGGCTGCAAGCCGCCCCGCGTTTGGCTCGCTGCGAACGGGCGGCGGCAAGCCGCCCTTGGATACTTTATTCTTTGAAATGGCCTAAGCCCTTACCAGGGCAGTGTATGGAGCACTGCCATTAAGGTAAGGATTAGAAGCAGTGTTTTCGACGGCGTTTAGGGAAGTTAAGAGCCGAATTGAGTTTAGTTTTACGTCTAGGTACGTCACGGATACGCCGAGTATAGGTAGG
>DAOTTR010000106.1:0-7338 GCA_034437715.1 Caldilineaceae bacterium | reverse complement strand
AAACCAGCTTAGGCTGCCGGTTTCAAGTTCTGCAAAACCAGTGGGAAGGTCAGGTGCCAGAAAGCGCCGTTGACAAACGGGTCATCTTGGGTGGGCCAACCGGTCCAATAGGTTTGGTTGTAGGGAATGCGGTGCAGAAATTGCTGGATCGGGCAGTCGGGCAATTCGTCCAGGAAGATTTCCAGGGCTTGCAGGTAGAGCCCCATATACGCGGGATCCTCCAGCGAGACTTTGGCCATCTCTTCCAGCACAGCATCGTAGTCGGCATTGCGGAAGCGCGAGTTGTAGGTGGTGGGTTGGCCTACGGGCTGATAATACTTGCTAGTGAACATATCCAGGGTGTCAAAGGGGTCATTGATGCTGCCACCATGACCATTGAGCCAGATGTGCTCGCGGCCTTCGCTGATCTGTGTGCCATGATCAGCCGGCATCTGGAAGTCGAGATCAAAGCCACCTTGGCGCAGTTGCTCGCCCAAGACAGGCCCAATGTCGGCAAAGACGCCCCAGCCACCGATGATATCGATGATGCGTGTACCATCCTTGGCCCAGAAGCCTTCGCCATCTTTCTCATAACCGGCGGCGGCCATGCGCTCGGCGGCTTTATCCAGGTTATGCTCGGCGGTGTTGTATTTTTCCAACAAGGGCGCAGCGGCTTCGAAGAAGGGCTGTAAACCGGCATATTGAGGGAAAGGCAGGGTGGTGAGGATCCCCGAACCTTCGAGCGCCACATCGAGCATCTGCTGGCGATTGATGGTATAGCTGACGGCCCAACGTACATTCTTGTCGGCAAAGGCACCTTCGTCACAGTTGAACCAGAACGAAGTCGGCCACCAATCGATGTAGCCCAGCGGCAGATCCTTGCCGGTGTGGGTGATGATCTTCTCATTCTGCGCCACCACCTGTTGAATGGTCGTGGCAAGCAAACTGAGCGATGAATCAATCTCATTGTTGATCACCATCTGCGCCATGGTCGTCTCGTCGGCATTGGGCAGCACAAGAATGCGCTCGACGGCAGGCATCTCAGCCACGAAACCGGTCTTCACCGCCCACCACTCAGTGCGGCGGTCAATGAATTTCTGTTGCGGTGTCCAGGCTGTCACCTTGTAGGGACCGGTGTTAACGGGCAAGCCAGCCGCCGGATCGTAGCCTTGGTAGGCTGCAACGTCTGCAATATCCTTGTAGATGTGTTCAGGAATGATGTAAAGACCGGTGTCGAATTTGGAAGAGAGATGGCTGAACATGAAGCGTGGGCGCGGCTCGAAGAAGACAAGCTTGGCGGTCGAATCATCGACAGCGGTGGCTTCTTGTACCCACTTGGAAACCTCAGTGGAGTTGCGGATCTTGGCCGCATCGGGATCAAGGCCATTGGCCATCAACATATTGAGCGTGAAGGCCACATCCTTGGCGGTGAAGGGGGTGCCGTCACTCCACTCGACACCGCTGCGGATTTTGATCGTCAGTTCGGTGAAGTCAGCGTTATATTCGTAGCTCTCGGCCAGCCACGGAATATGTTCGTCGGCAAAGGCCGAGTAGTAGTAGAGTGGTTCCCACATAGAAGCGTCGCCATTCTGGTGGGTGGCACCGGTGGCGTAGGGGTTGCTGAGGCCGACTTCGGTGAACTGGCCTTGCGAGCCGCCGAACATAATAATCAGCGTCTTGTCGCGGGGCACGTCAACCACGTCAACACTGGGTGCAGGAGCAGCTGCGCCCTCGGCGGGGACGGCAGTTTCGGCGGCGGCTGGTTCGCTGCCCGGGGCTGGTGGGGTGCCACAAGCGGCTGCCAACACGCCAACCGCGGTTAGGCCGCTTAGGCGTAGAAAATCACGCCGACTGACATCAGCATTGATCTTCATTTCATTCTGGGGTGTCTTTTCAGACATAGATCCTCCGGTATGGTTTGATAAACGGTTAACGCGAATAGATAGATGCCGCCATTATGTATGTAGGGTAAGCGAAGTGTTTTGATTTGGGCAGGATCACACGACAACAAAGTCTGGCTATGAAGAGTCCAATGCGTAGAACGTCTGTACAGCTTAGTCTTACAGATGACAAGGTGTATACAATGGGAGCACCTTGCCAGTCATTTGTCTTGTTATCCTGTCATGAAGCAAACGCTTATGCCGCATAATGAACGAGCACAATTCCGACAGGAGATGCGTACTGTGCAACAATGGTATCTTCTCAATATTGGAGCAAAAGAAACTAAGTTTTTTTGATCGCTTGTGCGCGTTGGCGCTCTTCAGCATCAAAAACTTAGTTTCTCCGCTTTTGATCGAGGAGATATTAACAATGGTAGAAAATTGTCGGTAGAGTAGCTTGGGTATAGAATAGTTTTGCAACGGTGTCAAAACTTGTGAAATTAAACTGCAATTTTTGCAATATCCCAGTTCTTGGAAAATCACTTTCGGCTTTTTGGGTTCGAGAGCCAGGGGCTCCCGTGTCTGCTGTCTCGTGTCTGCTGTCTGGAATAGATCAATAAAATTAATGGATACAACGCATTTACCTTCTACGCCTACGCCTCCCGCCACAACTGAGCGCGCGATCCATGATCGTTTGTTGCGTCAGTTACAACCGGTGCAAAAAACAGCCATGCTCTTCCGGCCCTTCCGCGCGCTTGTCGATCTAATTTATCTTTCGGCCAGGCGTCTTCACTATCATGCGGGTCTGAGTTTGCTTTCCCTGTTGGGAGTTGTGTTGGCGATTGCGCTGGTGAGCAGCGCGGCATTTTTCTCGAATGCCGTGGATACGGTGATCATGCGCCAGGAATTGGCCGAATATAGCCGGATTACAGGCCGCCCGCCCCTCTCTTCGCGCATCTATACACCTTCGTCGCGCGTGGTGCCCTTGACGCTGGAACGCACCGAGGCGCTGGGCGGCAATGTCTCGACCACCCTTGCCGATGAAGTGGGCCTGCCCGTGCGTTTCATGGGCATGATGGCCGACAGCGGTGTGCTCAATCTGCAACCGCTGGCCGATGATGCGCGCTATGCCGGGAAACGTTCACTGGGCAACTTGAATGTGGTCTATTTCAAAGATGTTGCCGACCATGTCCAATTCGACGGCCCACCGCTCGACGACCAGGCTTCGGGCGAACGGTTGGATGTGTGGATGTCATCGACCATGGGGGCCAAGTTGGGCGTCCAAAAAGGTGACAGCTTTGATCTAACGGGCGGCCAAAGCACTATCCCGCTGCCGGTTACGATTGCCGGTTTCTGGCAGGCGACTGATGTGAAAGATCCTTTTTGGTTTAGCGATCCAGATCAGACGCTGGTGGATAAGTTGTTGGTGCGTCGCGCCGATTATATTGGCCATGTCGAGCCGCGGCTGGAGATCAAGGTGCGCGCCGTGACGTGGTATGTGGTGCTGGACGAAGGGCAGGCCACACCGACGCGCGGGCGCAATTACATCGATGGCTTTCAAAACGCGGCCCAAGTCATTAACAAATATCTGCCCGATGCCCGCCTAACTTCGCCCTCGGTTTCGCTGGGTAAATTTGTGGGGCGCCAGACGATCTTGACGACGCTCTTGTTGGGCTTCAACATTCCGGCGTTGGGCTTCTTGCTCTATTTCTTGGTGGTCACCTCTGCCGTCATTGCCTACTGGCAACGGCGCGAAACCGCAATCATGATCAGCCGCGGCATGACGCGCTGGGGCGTATTGAGCTATGTGCTGGTGGAAGGCTTTGTGCTCTTTCTGATCGGCACGCCCTTGGGCTTGGGGCTGGGCATGTTGTTGGCGCGTTTGATGGGCTATACGGTCAGCTTTCTAAATTTCCGCGAGCGCACGCCGCTGCCCGTTTCGCTAGAGGGGCTCAATCTGGGGTTGATTGGCATCACAATGGGCGTATTACTGCTGGCCAAATTGTGGACCGCCGGCTCGACCAGTCGCGAAACGGTCTTGACCCAGCAGCGCGAACATGCGCGCCCACCGACTGGCCCTTTCTGGTATCGTGCCTACCTGGATCTCCTGCTGCTGATTCCGGCGTGGTATGGCTATCAACAATTGATGCAGCGCGGCTCACTCGGCGCGCTGGTGCAAGATCGCCCAGAAGAGCTCTATCAGGATCCGCTGTTGATTGTCGTGCCGGCACTCTTTGTCGTCGTATTCGCGTTTCTCGCCATGCGTCTCTTTCCCGTGGTCATGCGCCTGCTGGATTGGCTGGCCAATCGCACGCCCTGGTTGACGCCCCATCTGGCGTTGCGCCAATTGGGGCGCTATAGTCAAAATTATATCAACCCAATGCTGCTGGTGATCGTCTCCTTGGCGCTGGGCGTCTACACACTCTCCATGGCTGCCAGCCTAGACAAATGGCTGATCGACCGCACCTATTATCAGGTTGGGGCAGATCTAGCCTTTACACCCTACCTGGAAACCGAAGCCATGGCCGCCGATCCCCAACCGGGCGCAGATTGGGTACCCCCCGCCGATGAGTTCGAGACGCTGCCGGGTGTGGTCGCGGCGGCGCGTGTGGGTGATTATCGCGCCGAAATTGCCTTGTCAATCGGGACTGCGGGCCGCGTGCGGGGGCGCTTCCTGGCCGTCGATCGCGTTGATTTCATGCAGGTGGCTTGGTTCCGCGGCGACTTGGCGCGCGAATCCCTGGGCGGGCTGATGAATCGCCTGGCCGCCACCGATGATGGCATTTTGATTTCCGAAAAATTGTTGGCCCAAAGCCAACTGGCGATTGGGGATCAGTTGAATGTCCATGTCATCACCGATTTTGGTACCAGCGTCAACTCGACCTTTACGATTGTCGGTGCCTATGAATATTTCCCCACCGTCTATGACGATCAGGTGACGATTGTCGGCAATCTCGAGTTTATTTTCTCCTTTTTTGGTATGGTCATGCCCCATCGCCTCTGGCTGGACTTGGCCCCCGATGCCGATGGCAAAGCCGTCCTGGACGCCATTCCGAGCCTGGGCATCGAGACGATTGATCGCAACGACGCGCGCGCTATGATCCAAACCGAACAGGCAAAGATGGAGCGCGTGGGGGTTTTTGGCACGCTCTCGGTTGGCTTTATTGCCGCCACCTTTATGGCCGCGTTGGGGCTACTGACCTATAGCTACGCGTCGATGAATGAACGCCTGTACCTCTTCTCGGTCATGCGCTCGATTGGGCTGAAGCGTGGACAGGTGATCGGGCAAGTTGCGCTGGAATATATGGTTCTCACCGCCTATGGCGCGATTGCCGGTGTGATCGCCGGTTCGACTGTCGCTACCATGTTTGTCCCGCTCTTTCGCATCACTGGCAATTTGGGCACCGCCTTGCCGCCCCTGTTGCCTATCCTGGCGCGCGATGAAATTTTTCCGCTGGCGATTGGCTTTGCCGGGGTGATGATTGTGCTGGAGATGATCGTGATCTCGACGGCGCTCTACCAGAAACTCTTTAGCGCACTGCGCCTGGGGCATCAGTGAGGGCGGGCAACGTTCTGCTTTGGGGGAAGCGAGTCATGGCATCAAGTATCGAAAGTACAGCTTCTGTGTTGGGTGGCGAGCCTTGCATTGCACACACGCGTATCCCGGTCTGGCTGCTGGTACAAGCAAGCAAACTGGGCAGTAGCGAATCTGACTTGTTAAAGATATATCCTGCGTTGCGCGCCGAGGATCTCACCAATGCATGGGCCTACTATGACGCCCACAAGCAGGAAATTGAGCAGCAGATCCAAGAAAACGAAGAATAGGTACGCTAAAACAGTGTTAAAGCCCGTTCGAGTGGGCGTTGTTTACTAGCTAGGCGGCTTCAACCCCTGGCGGGCGATCTCGACGAGACATTCAAAATCACGCTTTACCATCAACGAACTTTGTGAGGAAACCTTGTGACGACCAACCGCGTATTACGGCACGTTGTTCTCTTCAAATTCAAAGAGGGTACAACCGAGGAACAGGTGCAGCAGATCGAAGCGGCCTTTCGCGCCCTGCCGGGCAAGATCAACGCCATCCATGATTTTGAATGGGGCACCGATGTAAGCGTCGAAGGCATTGCCGACGGCTTTACCCACTGCTTCTTTGTCACCTTCGCCAGTGAAGCGGACCGTGACGCCTACTTGCCGCATCCTGCCCACCGCGCGTTTGGCGCAGGCTTGCGGCCCCACCTGGACAAGGTGCTGGTCTTTGATTACTGGACCCAATCCTAAAAGTTTGGCGATGAGTAGCGCGACGGCACCCGGCAAAGTGATCCTTGTGGGGGAACATGCGGTGGTCTATGGTCACCCAGCGATTGCTGTACCCGTTTGGGAGACGGTGGCGACGGCGACAATTACGGGCGCACCCACTGGCCACGGCTGCGTCATCATCGCCCCTGATGTCAATCGTCAAGTCAAGTTGGCTGCGGCGGGCGATGATGAGCCGTTGGCGCTGATCACGCGCTTGACCTTGGCGGCATTGGGCGCAGCCGCCAACCCCGATTGGCAGATCACCGTATACAGCCAAATCCCGATTGCCAGCGGATTGGGCAGTGGCGCGGCGCTGAGTACCGCATTGGTGCGCGCCATCTATCTGTACCTGGGTCACAAGGCTGATCCTGCCCAAATCAGCGCGTTGGTCTACGCCAGCGAACAGCTCTACCACGGCACGCCCAGTGGCATCGACAACACCGTGATCGCCTATGGTCTGCCGGTCTGGTTTATCAAAGGTCAAGCACCAGCAATTTTCCGCGCCCACCAACCCTTCACCCTGGCGATTGCCGATAGCGGGATCGCGGCACCGACCAAGGAGACGGTGGGTGATGTGCGACGTGGCTGGCAACTTGATCCGGCGCGCTATGAAGGTTGGTTTGCCCAAATTGGCGCAATCGCCCAGTTGGCTCGGCAGGCGATAGCAGCGGGGGATCTGGCGATGCTCGGCGCGTTGTTTACCCAGAACCAAGCAGTCTTGGAGAAGCTGGGCGTCAGTTCGCCCACCTTGCAACGGTTGATTACGGCTGCGCTGGGGACTGGCGCGTACGGAGCCAAATTGAGCGGTGGCGGTCGTGGCGGCAACATGATTGCCCTGATTGATCCTGCCCATGCACAAAGGGTAACGGCGGCCTTGCTGGCCGCCGGTGCGCGCAATGTAATTGTGACGACGGTTGGTCCAGCAGATCCAGCGTGACAAAGTTGTCTCTCGATAGAAATTAGATTTGCAGAAGAGCTTTAGGGTCTCGTAGACCCTAAAGCTCTGAGAAAGTGAGTAGGTCTATTTTTCTCTATACTCAAATCAGCATGAAAACCGACGTTTAGGCCATTGCAAAGAAATAAGTATCCAGTAGGGGCGGCTTGCAGCCGCCCGTTCGCAGCGAGCCAAACGCGGGGCGGCTGCAAGCCGCCCCTACGCATGATTTTGTTTGGCAAGCGCTGG
>DAOTTR010000105.1:0-15683 GCA_034437715.1 Caldilineaceae bacterium | reverse complement strand
ACGGGCGCGCTGAGAAAGCCATCTGGAATGTGCAATGCTTGTGGCGCGGACATGCCATTGAGGAATAGATGGTGGATCATAATTTCTCCTAGTACAGTTGGCGTAGATACCACGGCAGTCAATCAGGCGCGTTTACGCCTGTACATCAGCGTAAACGTAGGCTGCCTGATTGACGCCGGGATCTACTAGATAGTAGATAACTGAGTATCCTGAGCGAATAAACGTAGTGAAACACTTATTGCAAATTTCTGCAATAAGTCAATGGACAAACAGATCTTTTATATCACATTCACTCAGTTAATGCCGTAGGGGAAGTTCCAAGGGGATAGATCATTGTAGACAAAATTCTAGGCTTTGTACGATTCATGAAAAGGTTTTTATGGCACTTCCCTTTGACTACACCGAACGTGTCTATGCCGGTGTGCTTGGCAAAATGATTGGCGTCTATCTGGGCCGCCCCTTTGAAGGCTGGACCCATGAGCGGATCATGGCTGAATTGGGCGAAATCAATTACTATGTGCATGAACGCTTCCAGGTGCCGCTAATTGTCACCGATGATGATATTTCGGGCACCTTCACCTTCCTGCGCGCCTTGCCCGACTATGGCAATTCACGGGCATTGACTCCGGCCCAGATTGGTCAGAGTTGGCTCAACTATATTATCGAGGGGCGCACGATTCTCTGGTGGGGTGGCCTGGGCAACTCGACCGAACACACGGCCTATTTGCGCTTGAAGCAAGGCATTCCCGCGCCGCAAAGTGGCTCGATCGCACGTAATGGCAAGGTGGTGGCCGAGCAGATCGGGTCGCAAATCTTTATCGACGGCTGGGCTATGATCGCGCCGGGCGATCCCGAACTAGCCGCCGATCTGGCGCGGCGCGCGGCTAGCGTCAGCCATGATGGCGAAGCGATCTATGGCGCACAAGTGGTGGCCGCCATGGAAGCGCAAGCTTTCGTCGAGGCGGATCTCAACAAGTTGCTCGATACGGCGGTGGGCTTGATCCCCAATAATTCGCTCATCTACCGTTTGATCGGTGATGTGCGCGAATGGCACGCCAAAGAGCCAGGTGATTGGCGCAAAACCCGCGCCCAGATCGAGTCGCATTATGGCTATGACACCTATGGGGGCAACTGTCACATGGTGCCCAACCATGCGCTGATCATCCATGCGCTGTTGCATGGCGACGATGACTTTCAGCGGTCGCTAATGATCGTGAATACCTGTGGCTGGGATACTGATTGCAATGCCGGCAACGTAGGTTGTTTGTTGGGCATCAAAAATGGTTTGGCTACGCTGGCAACGGGCGCCGATTTCCGTGGGCCGATCGCTGATCGCCTCTACCTGCCCACGGCGGACGGTGGCCGCGCCATCAGCGACGCAGTGATCGAGAGCTATCATGTGGTCAACGTGGGGCGTGCGTTGGCGGGTGAAGCGCCCTTAGCACCCAAGGGCGGCGCGCGCTTTCACTTTGCGTTGCCCGGCTCCGTACAAGGCTTTCAGCCGGAAGACAGTATGAGGGTGACAGGCACCGTGCGCGTTGAAAATGTTGCAGGGCAGAGCACGCTTGGGGAGCGGTCGCTGGCGCTGCATTATAGGGGCGTCGCTACGGGACGGATGGCGCGCGTTGCGACGCCTACCTTTATTCCTTCCAAAGCGGTTGCCGACTATTTCAGCGGGCGTGGGTATGCACTGATTGCCTCACCCACACTCTACCCAGGGCAAACCGTACGGGCGCGCGTAGTGGCAGATGCGGCCAATGTACAACCTGTTGCGTGTAATCTATACATTCGTTACTATGGCACGCATGACGAACTCCTATTCCGCCGTAGTCCAGCGATCACGCTCGCGGCTACCAGCGCGCACGAGTTCGTCTGGTTGATCGATGATCTGGGTGGCGCGCCAATTGCCGAGATTGGTGTGGAGATCAGCAGCGCAGCGCGCGTCGATGGCACCCTCTATCTGGATTATCTGACGTGGGATGGCACGCCGAATGTGACCTTCAAACGACCTGATGAGACAGCCACGTCGAATCCACCCAGCATCCTGTGGCGATTGGCCTGGGTGGACGGCATGGATCAATACGATTGGTGGTGGCCCGAAGCCTATCGCCTGGTACAAAATACGGGGCGCGGGCTGTTGATTCAAGGTACACGTGAATGGCAAGATTATCAGGTGGCATCCAGCATCATCGTGCATCTGGCCCAAGCCGCCGGGATCGCGGCGCGCGTGCAGGGCATGCAGCGCTATTATGCCCTGTTGCTCTGTGCCGATGGCAAAGCGCGCCTGATCAAAGCATTGGATGGCGATCAGGTGTTGGCAGAAATCGATTTTGCTTGGGCGTTTGGCGTGGCCTATACCTTCACCTTGCGCGTCCAGGGCCAGCAGTTGGAAGCGGCGATTGACGGGACTGTGCTTTTTTCTGTGGAAGACCACGATCAACCGCTCGATGGCGGGGGTGTGGCTTTTGTCTGTGAGGCGGGTCGCCTCATGAGCGAAGCGATGACAGTGCGGCCGCTCTAGCGCAGTATTACGCAAATTTTGATGGTTTACCGTAGGTCATGTTTGCAACGTGACAATCTGCCCAAACAAGCATCGCTGCCCTAGCAAAGCCTTGTGCGACGATGTTTGTCTGGGTACAAACCGGATGGTTTGCACGGAACGAGCCTGTCACGTTACAAACGTGACCTACGAATGCAGCAAAGCCTTGCGGCGCTCACGGGCCGGTTCGACAAGCTCACGGGCCAAGCGAACTTATTGAACCGGCCGAACCGCATGGAACGACTCTGTCACGTTGCAAACGTGACCTACAACTACCGATCAAAACTTGCGTTACAGTGTATTAGTTGCTGATGGTGATGGGTACAAAGTATTCGTCATAATTCGCGCCATCGCGTACAATGCGCAAGCGTAATACATGGTTGCCATTCGGATAGGCGGTTGTATCCATACGAAATAAGGAGCCCCACCGTTGTGTCTTGGCCACCCGCACACTTGTCGTGCTATTGGCATCGCCGTTCACCAAGAGATCTAGCTGCCATTTGGTAAATTGTGGATGCATCACAAGTCCTTGCACATCCACTAGGCCGGTTATCACCGCATCTGGTTGGGGGGCATAGATCCCCAGCGCAACATTGGTGATGGCCTGGGCTTCCTCGAAGCGATTCCCCGCCATGTAGAGCTGCCAAAGACGGGTGCGTATCGTGCCTTCTTTGGCGGGGTCGAGTGGCTTCCAGAGTTCAAGGGCACGTAAATAGGCGTCGATGGCCTCAGTCGTCGCTTGGTTGCTCTGGTAGATCGCACCGATATTGGTGAGCAGTTGCGCTTGTAATTGTTCTTGTTCTGCGACTGAAGCGGCTTGTTGGAGGGCCTGTTGATAGGAGACAAGTGCCGCATCTTTGTTCTGGAACTTTTGGTACAGGTCGCCTTCTGATTTTAAAATGTCAGCGCTTAATATGGGATCTTGTACCTGTTGTGCCAATGCGAGAGCTTGTTGATAATAATCGAACGCAACCTGATTTCGCGCTGCGGCAAAATTGTCGGCAACTTTGTTCATGCTCTCGGCGGCATCGGTTAGCTCGCCCGCCGCTTGCCAGAGTTTGGCGGCTGCTTCGTAGTTACCAGCCGCAGCGGCATTCTGGCCCAGACTTTGTTGTGTGCGGGCAATCGATTCATATAATTTGGCGACATCCGTTTGATCTGTGCCGGCTTGGGCCAGTTGCAGGGCATTTTGGTAGGTTTCCAATGCCAGCAACGATTGATTGGTGGTGACATAGACCTGCCCCTGCTGCTTGAAGATGGCAATGAGCAGGCTATTGTCCTCGTTGGCGCGCGCCAGGACAACAGCTTGCTGATAGAGATCAAGCGCGACTGGATATTGGGCAGCTTGTGCATAGCTATTGCCAGCATTCAATAGGGCGCGGATGGCTTTGGGGGGATCTGCATTCGTTTGCCACGCCTCGGCAGCTTGTTGATAGGTGGTGGCGGCTTCGGTATAACGTTCCAGGGTAGCTAACAGATCGCCTTCTGCTTGCAAGATTGATGCCTGGCTCGCCATATCCTGCGCGGCTTCAGCTTCTTCTAATGCCGCTTGATAGGTAGTGAAGGCGCGCTCGGTTTGGTTCAGGCTGTGATAGATCTTGGCTTGCGATTCCAAAATACGTAAAGATAATTTGGCATCTTGGGCTGTACGAGCCAAGGGTAGCGCTTGCGCATAATAGGTTAGCGCGTCTTCGGTTTTGTTCAATTTAGTATAGGTGTCTGCCATACTGCTGAGGCTGCGCGCCGTACGTTGGGTCTCTTCTAAACCCTGCCAGATCTCGATGGCCATTGAATAGGCACTGATCGATTCTTCGTATTGTTTTAATTCAGCGCGGTACGCCCCCATCGTATCCCAAATGTTTGCTGTGGCGGAAGAATCTTCGGTCACCTGGCTTGCTTGGAGCGCTTGCTCATAGACGGCGAGTGCTTCGCGCTGTTTGCCTTGGGCGCGATAGATATCCGCTTCACCTTCGTAAATACGCACAAGGGTTGGCTGATCTTCGACTTGTTGGGCTAGTGTCAATGCTTGTTCGTAGGATTGCAAGGCTGCTTCGAAATCTTTTTCGGCTTGGTAATTGTTGGCAATCGCGACCTGCGTTTGGGCCTGCTCCTTGATATCATCTAATTGTTGCCACAACGCCAGCGCCATGAGCAGCGCCTCTGTAGAATCGGCATATTGCTTATTTTGCCGGTGCAGACTCGCAATGCGATCGAGCAGAGTTGCCTGTAATTTAAAGTCAGCCAAGACCTTGGCGGCGGCCAGCGCCTCTTGATACTGCACCAACGCTTCTTCCCCGCGTCCTTCTTTGACCAGCAGATCCGCTTGGGCGCGCAGGATGGAGGCAGTCAATTTGGTATCTTTGATTTGCTGCGCCAACGTGAGCGCTTCTGCATAGCTAGCGAGCGCTTCTGCAACGGCTGCCGATTGCGCATAGTTATCCGCAATGATAACCACCGTATCGGCTTCATACTGATATTCGCCTAGCTCATGCCAGATGATGGCCGCGGCTTGATAGGCCGCTGTAGAGTCCGTATATTGTTGGAGATCGCGATTGATTTTACCCTGTTTCGCCAAAATATCGGCTTGTAAGGATAAGTCCTCGATCGCACTCGCGGCTTGATTGGCTTGCGCATAGGCGACAAGTGCTTCTGTCGGTGCCGCAAGTGCTAACTGAGTATCACCGATTGCCATGAAGACAATGGGTAGCAGTTGCGTTTCGGCTTGTGCTTCCACAAGGACCAAGGCGGCTTCATAGGTTTCCAGCGCCTCTGCATAGTCACCATTTTTGCGAAGGTTATTGGCGGCTGCTATCAAGGTCTTGCTCGTTATTTCCGCTAGGGGGGTGGCTGTTGGTTGGGGGGTAGCTGTTGGTTGCGCGGTTTGGCTGAATTGGACAATCCCAATCGCCCGGACAGGCGACGCCATGATGAACAAACAACAGTTTACAAAGATCGCTGCAAGCACCAAGGTTCCGACAGACGATGTAACGCGATTCCTCATTGTTCTTATCCTTACTAAGGTTTCAGCACCAGTCAACATCGGTTGGTAAGCCTGTTACAAAGGCAAACTGGACTACCGTTGACTGCCACTGACCATACTATTGCCACGCTATTCAGCATCGTTTGTGCGTAATGCAACTAGTGATGTCCTGAATAAGATCTGTACATCTAACCAAAAGGATTGGTTTTCGATATAGTCAATATCAAGTTGAACCATATCTTGAAAGCTCAACTTGCCACACCGTTGGAGTTGCCACGAGCCGGTCATACCTTGTAGGGTCTCTAACCGTTGCCTGTGCCAAGCTGAATATTTTGCAACATCGGTGGGCCGGGCGGGGCGTGGACCGACTAAACTAATGTCACCTTTCAGTATATTCCACAATTGCGGCAACTCATAAAGACTGGTCCGCTGCAATAATTTACCCACGCGTGTGACACGCGCATTATGCTGCACCGTGCGAAATTGGTACGCCGTAAAGCAGATTTGTTGCCAATGCGTTTGTCCATTCACGCGCTGCCGCCGCACGCCGATCCGTTTTTGCCCAACAAGCACAGCGCTTGGTGAATCCAGGACAATAGCCAGCGCAATCAGCCCAAGCAGTGGCCAGACAAGCCCAAGCGTCAGTATGACTACGGTCAAATCAAAAAGTCGCTTGCTGCCATAATAGAATGACCGGTCACCCGTTTTGGGATGACTCACTCTGGTTGACGCGGCCAAATCAGGATTCACAGGATCAGGCGCAGACCCGGTTTGCGCACTGCTCGGCATGGCGTAGCGTCGATGAAGCTGCGCTGAAGGTTGCGCTGGCTTAGGGCCAACAAGCATTGTCTGCATGGGCTACGCTCCTACAACAGTTGACGGTACAAACTCATTGCTCTGCAAGAAATTTGTTTCATAAGCTTGAGGAATGGTACTTTCTCTTTTGTCTTGCAGAGTAAAAAATAGACCTTATTCCGATTTAATTTTATGCACTCGTAGGTGCGGTTTGTAACCGCACCTACAAGAATCACCATACCCTGTTTTGTCGCTCAAAGAACAAATCGGGATAATCTCTAATATAGGGAAGTGTTTTCAAGAGTTGCTAAAAAACTTGGTTTGAACACTGCTATACTGAGCAGCACATAAGTACATTTTTTGCATGCGTAAAAATGTACTTATGTGCTGCTGCGGAGTATAAATAACGCGTGATACCTACGTAGAATGTTGCACTACTCTGCTTATAGTGTACTGCAAAACACACACGCTTTGCCTTTCATCTTGCTTACACTTGACCAAAATATAGGGCTATATTTTTCGTCATCCATCGCCCACAAAGCTATCTATTTGCGCCACCCGCACATCCGTGCTAAACTGTGAAAATGCGCGCAACACTCGCATTCCGTATATATGGCGTGGTCTTCACTCCACCATCTTGACCCCCATTCTGAGCGTTTAGAGGAGTTGTTTTATGCAGCCTGCCGTGGAGGTAGAGACCTCCCCCCCCATGTCCGATGCCCAGGCAGAAATTGTGCAGGCTGAAATGGGGGAACTGCTCGCCTACAATCTGGCTAAATTCTTCGGCGCGGGTGGCAGCCTTGCGCAACAACTGCCTACCTACGAACTGCGTCCCAGCCAGCTTGCCATGGCCGAGGCGATCAAGCAGGCGATTCTGCAAAATCAACATGCCCTGATCGAAGCGCCGACGGGCACAGGTAAGTCGATTGCCTATTTGGTGCCGGCGATCCTCAGCGGCAAAACGGTGGTGATTGCCACCGCGAATAAGTCACTCCAGAGTCAGCTTTTTCACAAAGATATCCCTTTTTTGCGTCAGGTGCTCAAGCGACCGATCAGCGCGGTCGTGGTCAAAGGGCGCAGCAACTTTGTCTGTAATCTTAAGTGGGAAAAAGAGCTCGTCGCCCAGCAGCAAATTGCCCTCTATGATCGGGAACATCAACAGATTGCTTTTATGCGCACCTGGCTGGACAAGACAATCACCGGTGATGTAGACGATCTGCCCTTTGTGCTCGACAGCGATCTGCGCCCGCGCGTGGTCAGCTATCCTGATGATTGTCTACACCAAGAGTGTCGTTTTGACGCGGATGATTGTTGGATCAATCACATGCGCGACGCCGCCGCAGAAGCCCAGATTATCATCACCAATCATCACCTTTTACTTAACGCCCTGGAATTGGGGTGGGCGGGTGAACGAATTCTGCCACCGGCAGCGATCTATGTGATCGATGAGGCGCATGGCTTAGAGCAAACAGCCACGGCCGTCTTTGAGACCACGGTCACAGATTACACCGTGGAGCAACTATTGATCCGCGGCGTCTTACGCGAGCATTTGAGCGAAGATGAAATGGATCGATTGCGTTTTCAAAATACCCTAGCCTTTCAGGAAGTTGCTCATCTGAACCGTGACAACGCCTATCGCATTGAAAGCGACCTGGAGGAACTAAAGAATTTGGGCCGCCAGCTAAGCGATGTTGGTCAGCGTTTGAAGTTGCGCAGCCCCTATGCCAACAAAACCGATGATGAGCTAGCGCAAGCCAATCAGAGCGCCGAACAAGTGGCGGAAGCGCGCAAGCTCTATGAACTGGCCCTTGAATCGGTCAACAGCGCGGCCACCAAGCTATTGGCTGTTGCCAACAGCAGCCGTGATGCCGATATGGTGCGCTATGCCGTACGCATCTTTGATCGCCGCCATATCACCTTGGAAATTCACGCCGCGCCGATCAATCCCGCCAATTTTTTGACCCAGTATCTCTTTCACCCTGAAGAAAGAGAAGGTGTGCTCTCGCCCATCGTGGTCTGTACGAGTGCCACGCTCGCCACCAACGGCCATTTTGAGCACTTCAAGCAACGGTGTGGGCTGCTCGCGGTTGGCGAGGAAAAGGTATTGCCCGCGGTCTTTGACTATTCGCAACAGGCCCTGCTTTATCAGCCGCCGCTGCCAGCCTACGATTATCGCAATGCCGATGGCTATTACAGCGCGGTCGCCGTCGAGGTTGAACGCTTGTTAGAAGTGAGCCGTGGGCGCGCGCTCTGCCTCTTTACCAGTTGGAGCGGCCTGCAACAAGTCAGTGATCGTCTGAAACGTGTCGAAGCGGCTGTGCCTTGGCCCCTACGTGCCCAAGGGGATGCGCCGCGCGATGCGTTGCTGACTTGGTTTAAAAGTACGCCGCACAGCGTTTTGTTGGCTACCCGTTCGTTTTGGGAAGGGGTGGACATTCCCGGCGAAGAACTCAGCTTGGTGATCCTGGATAAGATGCCCTTTCCAACGCCGGGCGATCCCCTGCACAGCGCCCGCATGGCGATGATCGATCAGCGTGGACGCAGCAGCTTTGGAGATTACATGTTGCCGCTGATGAACTTGTCGCTCAAGCAGGGCTTTGGTCGCCTGATCCGTCGTGCCACGGATCGCGGCGTGGTGGCCATTCTCGACGAGCGCTTGAGCAGCAAAGGGTATGGTCGCCAAACACGCCAGGATCTACCGCCAGCGCGCTTTAGCCGCGAGTTCAAAGATGTCCACAAGTTTTTTCAACAAGCGCTGGCGACCGATGCTGAATTTGCGCTGAATGTATGGGCCTTGACGCCAGCTATCCCGCCGCCTACGAGCAAATTGTCCAATGTCGTGCCAATGGCGGATGTGCCAACGCGCTGGCGTTGGCAGTTGCTACGTTTGCAAGATGGCAAGGCGGATGGTCAAGAGGGCGATGTCGAAGGGGCAGCTTCCCCAGCGTTGGCCGAGCTGCAGGCGGCACTGCATGGTCTGCAAGATTTACGCGGCCGCATTGAGCGAGCTGGTCGCCAACCCAGCCAATACAGTATCGAGTTGCGCTGCCGCCATTTGCTGGCGTCGCTACCGGAGTTAAAAACTCAACATCCCAATCTGGTACAGCAGTGGGAAAAGACAAAAGCCGTCTGGCGTGCGATCCATATACGGACGCTGCCGCCAATCGAAAACTGAAATTTTCGCAGGAGTTTGCCGTGATCTATGTGCGCGCTGTTGAACAGAAAGGGCGTGGAGTTTTTGCCCAAAGGGCGCTTCGCAAAGGGGAAGTCTTTGAAAGATCGCCCGTGATCGTGCTGCCCGCTAGCCAGTGGGACAGCATTGAGCGCACTGTTCTATTTAACTATTGCTATGAATGGGATGGTGATTATGCCCTTGCGCTTGGCCTGGGCTCGCTCTTTAATCATTCCTACCAACCCAATGCCATCTATACGCGCCAACTCACTGATCTGGTGATGGAATATACGGCATTGCGCGACATTGCGGCTGACGAAGAAATCACCGTCAACTACAATGGTGATCCGGCGGATCAAGATCCGCTTTGGTTTGCTGTGCGCTAGCGCGGTTTACTCAGCATACAAATAGACTTCGCTCACCAGGCTTTGATAATTCCAGCCGCTCGCGTAAATCCGCACACTGTTGATGCGGCTAGGACGGGTGCCTTCTTGGTCGAGCAGTTCCATTAAATTGGGTGAACGGTAGGTGTGCCATTGCGCTTGTAAGACTTGCTCACCACCCGTTACTTCGCTGGGGCCCGGCGGCTCTGGCTCGCGATAATAGAAGCCGTAGCCCCACGAAAGATCCTTGCCATATTGGTCGGTGTAGCTCACTTCAACCCGCAAGGGGAATTCAGTGTTCTGGTAGCCGGCACCGGGCAAATTTTGAAAGAGAATATTCACATCTAATTGCAAAATCAAGCTATCATAAACATCGATCTTTTTGTCAATGATCTGTGCAATGCCCACCTCGTTGTGCATATTTTCGCCAGCTTGATGGATAAAATAGGCGACTTTGCGTCCCTCGCGTTCGGTAAAAGAAACGCTCCCCGGCTCCTGAATGCCTTCGGGTCCCTGATAACTCTGCCAGCTATCCAACACAGGTGGCGTAAAGCTACCATTGCGAATCAAATTTTGTTGCGCTGCAACCGCTTCTGCCGAAAGCCCATCAGCGGTCATCGAAGCGCGCTTGCCGCCTGTAACAATCAACGAGCGTTGTTGATCGTGGAGCAGCGTGGCGCTGCCCGCCACAACAGTTACTTCTGTACTGGTCTCCTCCACGGAAATTTGGTAACTACCGGTAGCCAAAACCACCTTTCCGTGCGGTGTTTCCAACTGTACAGAAAGGGGCCGCGCTTTCCCGCTATTCGTAAAAATACGCGCTTGGCCGCGATCGAGCCACAGTCTGGCCTGATAGGGTTCACTGCTCCAACTCGTGAAAAATGGCCGACTGAGGCGCAAAATTTTGACAGTGGTACCAGAATAGAGTTGCAAGCTGCCCAGCACCTGCGCTGCTTCATCCTCTTCATCGCTGATCAAGCTGAGCGTGCCCTGGGTGGCATCACTGGCGGCTTCGATCACACTGCCCGCTGTAATCGTTTTCGAGACGGTGCCAGTAATCGCAATGGCATCGCCGGACTTGGGCAGGTAAACCGAGAAGAAACTTTCTAACGAAGGGTCTAGCCGCGCCGATTGGCTGACTGGCAAATAGCGCAGGGTATAGCGAACTGCCCATGGAATGGCAATTGCGAGGGTGATAAAGATGGCAAAGCTGAACAGAATGACAAACCACGCCAGTCGCTCGGGGTTTTCGCGCCAGCGGTTTAGGACGGAACCCGGCCACGGTGGTATGCCGGGCGCAGCACCGGTGTTGGTCGGCAACTCGCCAGAGACTTTCGAGCTCATTGTGCCGCTCCGTCACCCGGTTCGTTGCCGTGGCTGTCAGTACGATCAGCGGCATTATTCAATGTCATCAATTGATCGAGCCAATAGCGGGCATCGTCATCCGTAGCACGCACGGCTAGCGCCTGTTGAAAGAAAGCGATGGCGCGATCCAATTCGCCCCGTTCTTTATAAATCAACCCCAGATGATAGTGTACATTAGGCGCATCGGGCGCAATGTGCAGGGCGCGTTCATAGGCGCGGATGGCGCGATCTTGTTGGCGGGGTCCGGCGGTCTTGATGTTGCCCAGGTGGGCTGCCCCCAAATTCACCCAGATCATAGCATTCTCTGGGTTGGCGTCTGCGGCCTTGGTTAAGACGCGCACCGCACGGTCCCATTTGCGTTGTAAAATATAGGCGCTGCCCAAATTGATCGCAATATCTGGCTGTGTGGGGGTGCGCTTATAGAGCGGCTCCAAGATGGTTACCGCTTCGCCAGGGCGATTTTGATGCAATAGCTTGGCGCTATCGTTGATCAGCGTCTGCAGATCGGGCACAGGTTCGGGCTTCGTCATAATCCATTTTCTTGACCCAGCGGCTACACCGCTGGCGTTATGCAGAACGGCGGGCAGGCCGGTGCAGAGAAGCCACTGCGGGATCGCTCATAACGCCGTCGGCAGGCTGACGGCTAGGGGGACGACTGATCGACTCTGCCTCGCCATCCACCGCAACATTATGAAATAATTCGTATTCGTCCAAATCTGGCATAAAAAATTCGATCACATATTCGTTCGGCACGCCCATGGGCTGGGTAATCTCGGCCAGCAAGGCCTTGACAAAATCGCTGCGTTGGGCAGGCTTCAAGGCACGCGTGCTTTCGTCCCATAGCAACAGCGTACCATAGACGCCCTCGCCCGTATAGTGCAGATCGAGTTTGCCAATTGTGGCCGGCTGTTGCTCTTGGTCCGTTTGCTCCAAATCAAAGAGGGCATATTGCTCTGAACTTTGGGTGCGCACGAGCCTTTTTAACTTCAGATTCACAGATTAGCCTTGCCGTCACAGGTATGCGCCGATGCTTACGTGCCAACTATTCGTAGCGACCAAGTTCATTATCATCCAGATCTTCAGCACTGTCCCAAGGGGCAAAGTCGCCATCGTCCCCTTCATCCAACGCTTCGGCAATGGCACCCTCTTCATCGACAAGTGTATCGCCGCTTTCCGTGCCAAAAAAGAGCATATCTTCCAGCGCTGTGTCGGCAGCTTCGGCTTCCACCGTATCGTCATCTTGGGTGATGGCGCGCAATGCTTCGCGTGCCTTCTTACCCCCAATGCGCCCTAAAGCGAAGATCGCGGCCAGGCGTACTTCCTGCGTCTCATCCTGCAATAATGCCAATAGCGCAAGCTCAGCCTTTTTGATTTCGAGCTCGCCACACGCGCGAGCAGCCTCGGCGCGCATGCGCGTCGCGGGATTCTGCAATTCAGCGCGCACCAGACCCCGCCAACGGCTGTCGGCACTGCGCCCCATGGCAACTAGGGCACTGATGCGTAGCTCTTCATCCGGTGAATAGTAGCTGTCTTCAATCAATTGGCGTACGCCTGTTTCGCCCGAATAGGCCATACTTTCCAAGGCACGCGCCTGAATACTGATCGGTTCTTCGGCATTGTTCAAGATTGCCAGCAATGCTTCCTCGGCGCGCATGGCCAGGGCTGCGTCCAGTTCATCCAATTCACCGGCCAAAACATAGGCACCCAACGCGCCGGCCACGGCGGCCCGCACTTGCTCGCTGGGATCGTGTTGGAGCAGCTGGGTGAGTGGGCCTAGTAGGTCATGCTCTTTTTCTTCCCATAGGCCATCGACGGCAATGCGGCGCACTGTTTCGTCGCTGTCATCGATGGCGACGCGCAAAAAGCGCCCTAGCTGCCAGTCGATATTCTCTTTGGCCAACTCAACCAGCGATTCGACTAAGGCCTGCCGTTGTTTTGTGGGGATGAGCGGCCATTCCTGGCGCACAATCGCCGCGTCTTGCCGCGAAAGATCCGACAACACAAATAGATCTTCACCCACCAGCGTTTCTGTGCGATTGACCAGATGTTGCATCAATTCCTGAACAGAAAAACGGGGCTTGGGAAAGCCTGCCTCTTCATCATCTTCTGGTTTCAAGCGTATAAAGGTGGTGTAATAATCTTTGTTTTGCAAAGGATCGATGTCCTTCTTTTTCTAAGCAGCCTGAACGTAATCAATCAAATCGCGTTCAAACCGCACAAACTCAATTCCAATTAAAGCCCCAAATTGGGCTGGATGGGCTGATCGGTCGCCAACCTGTGCCGTCGGCTTCCACCACTTGCACATACCAGCGCCATTGGCGACCATAGGACTGGGGCGCAAGACCGCAAAGGCTTTGGTCCAGATCCCACAAGGTCACATTGGCAGGTCGCCACTGTTCGAGAATCCAGGTGACCTGTTCTGAGCCATCCCCATTGTACCCGCTCAGAAAGCCGAGATGCAAAAGATATTGATCGCTGTCGCGGACATAGGCAACCGGCAGCCAGGTTAATGCGTTGGCTGAACTGCAACTCAGGAATGAGCCAACTTCTGGGCTGCGCAAGGCGGGCGCATCCACACGCATCGCCGACTGTGTGGGTGATGGCGGCGCGGTGGTTGCGGTGGGTAGCGGCGTTGCGGTGGCTACGGCGGCTGTCATCGTTGGTGTCGGTGTGGCGCTTGGCGCGGCTGTCGCCACAGCCGGCACACTGGTCGAAACCACTAACACTTGCCCAACGCGCAACAGGCGTGCATCGTCCAGGCTCATGCCATTGGCCGCCAATAGTTCATTCACCTCAATGTCAAATCGGCTGGCAATTCCCAACGGTGTGTCGCCGGCACGCACGGTATAAGTCACGGCTGGCACGGTGGGGACAGGCGTCTGGGTCGGGGGCAGGGTTGCTGACGGAATCGCCGTTGCCGTTGCCTGTAAAATCGTGACTGCCGTTGTCGGGGCCGCGGCAGCGGTAACACCATCGCTGGCACTCGCACTGGCACCCGCGCTGGGCGATGCTTGGACAACCGCCTCATTACTTGGTGGCCGTGGCGCAACTGTCGGTGGCACTACGGTTGGTGTGGGTGGCTCGGTCGGCACTGCGGTAGCCGTCGGTGCTAGCGCGCTTGCCGTCGGTGTGGGTGGTGCGGTTGGCAAAGCGGCCACTGTTGCCGTGGCCGCTTCGACTGTGGCTGTCGCCGTCACTACATTGGTCACAGCCACTGCTGCATTGGCTTGCCCAATACTTTCTTGCCCCGACCCATTGCTTTGCGCAAGTGCAGTTTGGTCATTTGTATTGTTATTGTTCGCATCAAGCACCAGCATATTACTTTGTCCAGCGGACTGCGGCATTGCGCTAACGCTGTCTGTGCCACGCTGTGCCACGGTTACGGGCAGCGTTGAAATCGTAATCTGCGGATCCAGTTGTTGGGCCGCCTGCGTGATCCAATCGCGACTGCTGGTAACCTGTGTTTGCACCCAACGCAGCGGATTGCCACTTTCCCACCGTTGCACCATGACTACCAGAAACAGAAAGACAAGGATGGCGGGCGCGCCCCAACTGAGAATACGCGAGGGGGCCGCATGTAATTCACGTCCACAACTGGGACAGATCACCAAGCTGGCGGATACGGTTGCACTGCAAATACGACAGCGTACCTTTTGCGGCTTTTGTTGCAAGCGCGTACCACATTCGGTACACACGGAAGTGCTGGCTGGTGCCCACGCGCCACAGGTAGGGCATTGGTGCGTATTCGTCACGGGCCGCGGTGACGCGGCCGCGGGGGCAGTGACCGCAGGCAAATTGGCAATCGTTGGGTGACGATTACTGGCCGCTTTTTCACCCGCCGATGGATTTACTTCGTATGGTTGATTCGCCATGTTGTCTAGATATTCGTCTCTCGCATCGAGAAAACCGGGAAAAGTAGCATAATTGCGCTAACTAGAAAGCGCATCATGCTACTTGCAATAATTTTTCTGAATGTGGCTATTGCCCCAACAATGTATGCCAGTCAATGCTGGCCCCACCTGTGCGTATATCCTGAACAGTAATATAGACCATCAAGCCCAGCAACAACATAAAGCCGACCATGTGGACAAGCCCTTCACGCTCTGGATTGATCCGGCGACCACGCAGCGTTTCGATCAAAATAAAGAGCAGTCGCCCGCCATCCAACGCCGGCAGAGGCAACAGATTGGTCACCGCCAGCGCGGCACTCAAAATGGCCGAGAGCCGCCAAATCGGAAACCACAGGCCGGTATCGATTGTCGCCGAAACCGCTCCGCCAATCATATCGGCAATGGCCACTGGCCCAGAAAGTTGGGCATCGGCGGGTTCGATCTCGCCAGAAAAGAGCATGAAGGGTAATTGGAGCACCAGCGTTACATATTGAGCAGTTGACTTCACCCCTTCCCACATCGATTCGAGGAAAGGTAAGGTCGCGAGTTGGCTCGTTGC
>DAOTTR010000104.1:0-3523 GCA_034437715.1 Caldilineaceae bacterium | reverse complement strand
GCCTCGCGCACCAACGCCGCCACGCGCCCCCGATCATGCACGGGGTGAATAAAGGCAAAGCCATAGAAGCGATCTGGTCGGCTCTGCACAATGCGCGCCACTGCCCGGTTGGCAAGCGCGTAGTCCGAATGAAAGGCGGCAAAGAGCACCGTGCGCGCAATGCCGGCTTGCGTGGCGCGGCGCAGATATTTTTCTAGGGGTGCGGCGGTGTCCCACGGGCCGCTCAACCCGTCGCCCTGGCCGGCGTGGCAGTGACAGTCGATGATCATGAATGGGTGACCCTCCCCTCTCACTCCGCAATAAAATCATTTCTCAATCCGTGCAAGCCTGGTTAGCTGCCGTAGAGGTGTTTAGCAAATACCTTCGCTGCCAGGGTGTTCGCTAAACGCCTCTACAGTTTGTCCAGAATGTAGCGAAAGAGTTACCTACCATCCACAGACCAATGCCACGGTTCGCTTGGCAGATTTTTTAGCCCAAACCTGGCCGCATTACTGGCTAGCCACTGAAACCCCGGATTGTTACGCGTTTTGATACCCTGACCATTGTATGTAAAATCGATGGCGAGCCCCTTTTCGTGTTGTGATCGTCCAGGTGGAGCAGTTGGCGGACTACATTGAGAAGACGGTTTCTCATAAATATCATAATGGCTGCTTCCACAATTTTGCTTGCGCAACTCGATCTGGCGCTCAATTGAGCGATACCCGCCACCGCTCAATTTGACGCCATCCGCTTCGGCGGCAGAGAGCAATGCTTCGACCTGAGGCGCGATTTTCCGAGCTACTTGAATGCCACGCACGCTGACGATGTCAGGTGATCCTTGGGGTGGAATACCGATCCCCGGGACGTAGGGGGCAAGAACTGTATCTGAACCCTGTGGTGGATTCCTCGCGCCAGCCGCGATCAGCGCGCCCTCGGTTTGCGGCCCGACGATGCCATCCACCAACAGTCCATGTTTCTGTTGAAAGCTGCGAACCGCGCTCCGAGTCATTGGACCACTAATGCCATCTACCGCCAACTGCACTCCCATCAGCTTGTTCAACGCCTGTTGCACCCAGCGAATATACTCAGGGCTACTTCGATTCACCGGACCGCCCAACGGCGAAGTCGGCGAACTGATAGGAGCGGGAGCAGTGCTGCCTAACTTTTTCCGCACAAACGAAGTCGCTTCAGCAACAGTAACCTTGCCATCTTTGTTTACATCAAGGGGTTGGTTTTGTTGATAGGCAGTTGAGGGTGAGCTAAACAGCACATAGTTACTGCCTTGGCCAATGGCCGGTGGCCAAAGAACTGCCATGTAGGCATCGTCGAGCGTTTTAAGCCGCCCCTTGTAAGGCGCAAAATATTTCGCCACATAGTCGAGTTGTTGCTCTGCTGTCATGCGGGCCAGGGCATCCGTTGTTGTGCCCAGGTTTGTCGCCGTTTTTGGCATAAACTGGATCAGCCCGGTTGCACCGCTGTGTGGATTTCTGGCTTGTGGATTAAAACCGTTTGATTCAAAACTCATAATGGCCATCAGGAAATTGGGATCGGTATCAAGACTTTGTGCGATGCGAATGACCTTTAACCTGAAAGCCTGGCTGGTGTTTTCAATGCCGGGCACAGGCGTGAGACTATCTGATGTGTTGATGGGAATATACGATGGCGCACTACTGTAATTGCTTCCCACTTCCCCTACCCAACCTTCCCACGCTTGCTCGGCAACCTCTGTTTCTGGGGGTTCAGGCTCAGATGCCTGAACTGGGCGCTTGGTCGGGACTTGACCGCCGCGTGCCACCAGCAATGCCTGCTCCGTATCTGGCCCAACAATACCGTCCACGGGCAACCCCTCGCGCTGCTGAAAACTACGCAGGGCGCTGCGCGTCGCCGCCCCCAATACACCATCCAGTGGCAGGCGTAGATCCATGATCTGGTTGAGTGCGCTTTGCACCCAACGCACATATTCGCTCCCGCCGCGAGCCGGCACAGCCCAGGGACGGGCACGTCGCCGCCCACGCGTGCCAGCCCGTGGCCGAGTTGACCGGCGCGACGTCGACCGCCGCCGGCTGGATTCATCTTCCCATTCCTGGCCCAATGATTCAGTATTTTCCTGCTCTGCTAATTCTCCAACAAACGCAAAGGGTTCTACGCTGAACTGCATATACTCCGTTTCTGGGGGTTCCGGCTCAGATGACTGGCCTGAGCTCTCGTCCGGGGGTTCCGGCTCAGACGGCTGGCTGGGGCTCTCAGCTGGGGGTTCCGGCTCAGACGGCTGAGTTGCGCGCTTGGCCGGGGGTTGGCCGCCGCGTGCAGCCAGCAATGCCCGCTCCGTATCCGGTCCGACAAGACCATTCACCGGTAATCCCTGGCGCTTCTGAAAGCTGCGCAAAGCGCTGCGCGTCTCTGTTCCCATCACGCCATCCAGCGGCAGGCGTAAGTCCATGATCTGGTTGAGCGCACTCTGCACCCAGCGCACATACTCGTTTGGTGGCCGAACGCGCACAGGCCGGGGGTTCGCACGTCGCCCGCGAACACCGGCCCGCGGCCGGGTTGACTGTCGCCGCGGCGACTTCGGCCGGCGACGGCTGGATTCGTCTTCCCATTCCTGGTTAGAGAATTCGCCATCAAATTCTAAGGCATCTGTCATTAACAATTCGTTGTTCATTTCCACTTCTCCCTTGGCTCTCACGGAGCCTGTGCTAGACATTATACCGATTTGTTTGTGCCGTCTTGACAGAGTGACAGGGTGACAAGCCGTTTTGGCACCTTGTCACCTTGTCACTCTGTCAAGTCACGCATCAAGCGGCATGTCTGGTCATCGCTTCTTTCAGCTAATACGGCGCAGGGCACGCCGTTCGCGAAAGGAAGCAGGTAACGCCGCTGTTGCCGGCGCGGGTAACGCGGGCGACGAACTGCCTTGCAGACGCTGACGCAGCAAAACCGACGGCTGCGTCGTTCGTTGGCTGTCCGTAACGCTGGCCGTGAGATCGACCCCAGTCGCGGCGCGATAGGCATGAATATAGCCCTGAATCTCTGGCCGCCAGTAGCGCGCCCAGTTAGCCGCTTGTGCTGGATCAGTAACACCAACCCAGTCGCCATAGCGGATGGAAAGCAGAATCTGTTCGCCATAGACGGCCAAGTCGTGGAAGGTGCTAACCGAGCAATCGGTCCAACCTTGCAACTTCTTCATCGCGTCTACTTGTGCCATCCACGGCTCCTTGTAAGGCACCATCGGGCGGCTCTGTAGAAACTCGCGCATCTCGGGTCGCGCCAGCAACCATTGTTGAATTAACATTTCTGCGCGCGCCGTCCACGGCAGGTCGCCAAACTGGTTATGCGCACCTTGTGCCAGTTCTAGATGCACTTCGCGCAGTGCATTCAGCACAGGGAAGGCATCCGGCACGAAGGTGGTGTCGTCGGCCTGCTTGTAGAACACTGTCAATAAGTAGATCAAGTTGTGATACGCTTCGAGGAACCGCGATCTGCTGTCAGCCGTGCGCAAATTGCCGACCGCTTTGCCATACAGCGCCAGGCCATAGTGGTGGTC
>DAOTTR010000103.1:0-7632 GCA_034437715.1 Caldilineaceae bacterium | reverse complement strand
AAAGCAAAGAGTCGGAATCAAGTTAGCTTTCTTAATCGTTCATTGACCAAACGTGTGAAGCGGGCTCCACACCTACAAACTTTGGCTACGTTTCATTCGTTTGATCGATGAGCATTCATCACTCGTGTGCGCTCACCCTCGGGCAATGCACACAAAATTTATGGGTCCCAAGGAGATAGTCTATATGCAAAACAAAGCTTTTTTGCGGGGCATGACGTTGATGGTAAGCGCATTTCTGTTGCTGTCGGCTTGTGTCGCACCGCAACCGGCAACTGCGCCGGCCGCCACTGAACCGACCGCCGCCGCAACCGCCGCGGCCGAAGAGGAAACCGCCGGTAGCATCCCGGCAGGCATGGAAGAATTGGTGGCCGCAGCCCAGGCCGAGGGCACGCTCAATACGATTGCGCTGCCGCGCGATTGGTGTAATTATGGCGAAGTCATCGATTCGTTCAAAGCAAAATATGGGCTAGAAGTCAACGAGCTGAACCCAGACGCCGGTTCGGGCGATGAAATTGAAGCGATCAAGGCCAACAAAGACAATCAGGGTCCACAAGCCCCCGATGTGATCGACGTTGGCTTTTCCTTTGGCGATTCGGCCAAGGCCGAAGGCTTGCTCCAGCCCTATCAGGTATCAACCTGGGATACGATTCCAGCCGAAGTGAAAGATCCCGAAGGCTATTGGTATGGCGACTATTACGGCGTGCTTGCCTTTATGGTGAACACCGACGTGATTGAAACCGTGCCCCAAGATTGGGCCGATTTGCTGAATCCCGAATATGCCAACGCGATTGGCCTTTCGGGCGACCCGCGCACCTCCAACCAGGCGATCCAGACTGTCCATGCGGCGTCCTTGGCCAATGGTGGTACGCTGGATGAGCCGATGAAGGGTCTAGAATTCTTTGCCCAGCTCAATCAGGCGGGCAACTTGGTACCGGCGATTGCCAACAGTGCCTTGCTAGCCCGTGGCGAAACCCCAGTGCGCATTACCTGGGACTATTTGGCGCTCTCTGCTCGCGATGAGATGGCAGGCAATCCACCCGTCGAAGTGGTAATTCCGGCAACGGGTCGCTTTGGTGGGGTCTATGTCCAGGCGATCAGCGCCTATGCCCCCCACCCCAATGCCGCCAAGCTGTGGATGGAACATCTCTACTCGGATGAGGGCCAGATCATGTGGCTCAAAGGCTATTGTCACCCGATCCGCGAAGCCGATCTGCGGGCGCGCAATGTGATTCCACAAGATCTGCTGGACAAATTGCCCAGTGTCGAAGGCGCAGTCTTTGCCACCACAGAACAACAAACGAATGCCCGCATCGTGATCACAGAAAACTGGGATACGGTTGTCGGTGCCAACATTCAAGAAGCACAGTAAGCTGGTAGCCAATCCACTGTAGTCGCCAATGACAAGGGCAAGAGACAGAAGTAAAAAGTCTTTTGTCCCTTGTCATTGGTCAATCTCATTGGTCAATTGGCCCTGCCCATTGGGCCGCTGACCATTGGTACGTAGCAATTTTTCATTGACTATTCAGTTCTCCGGCAAGCTAAGGAATTATGGCGAGCAAACTTTCTGTTTCTCCACCGCTGCGTAGTCGCGTCTGGACCTGGCTTGGCCTTGCGCCTTTTTTCCTCTTTGCGATTGCGCTGCTCATTCTGCCCTCCATGTCGCTCTTTATCGGCAGTTTTCAAGATAGCGCGGGCGCATTTACGCTCAACAATCTGCGCAATCTGATCCAACCCAACATCCTCGATGCCTATTGGCTCAGTATTCGCGTCAGCGCGGTGACAGCGCTCGGCGGTGGCGTGCTGGGTTTTCTGATCGCCTATGCCATTACCTTGGGCTATGCGCCGCGCTGGGTACGCTCGATCTTGACAACATTTTCGGGGGTAGCCTCGAATTTTGCGGGTGTGCCGCTGGCCTTTGCCTTTGTCTCCACGCTGGGCCGCACCGGTTTTGTCACCGTGTTGCTCGATGGGCTTGGGCTTGATCTCTACCGCAGCGGCTTCAATCTCTACAGCTTTGCCGGCTTGAGTTTGACCTATATGTACTTTCAGTTTCCGCTGATGGTGCTGATGATGATACCGGCGTTGGAGGGCTTGAAGCGCGAGTGGCGCGAAGCTGCCGACAACCTGGGTGCGACCGACACCCAGTATTGGCGACTGATTGGCCTGCCTATTTTGTTGCCGTCAATTCTGGGCGCGATGATTCTGCTCTTTGGCAATGCCTTTGGCGCGTATGCCACGGCTTTGGCCTTGACCGGCGGGCGGATCAATCTGGTGACGATTTTGATTGGCGCGCAAATTCGGGGTGATGTGTTACATGATCCCAACCTGGGCTATGCCCTGGCCTTTGGTATGGTGATCATTATGGCGCTGTCGATTGCGCTCTATTCGTGGCTCCAGCGGCGCGCCGAGCGCTGGCTGCGCTAGGCCGTTGCAACAAGTAGGCAGGAAAGCAAGCGCACAATCAAGAATAGAGGTAACGGGTGAGTAGTATCCGACGGGTTTCGTTTTGGAGTTGGCTCTGGCTTTTGCTTGGCGCGCTCTATTTTTTGCTGCCGCTCTATGGCACCTTCGACTTTTCCTTGCGCGCCACGCGCGGGACACTGAGCCTCACCGCCTATACCAACGCCTTGACCGATCCTGAATTTCTGCGCACCTTTACCTTTTCGTTGCGCATGGCTGTGATTACAATCGTTGCCAGCATTTTGTTGATCGTGCCGACGGCATATTGGGTCCATTTGCGATTGCCCCATTTGCGCCCATTGATCGAATTTATCACGCTGCTGCCCTTTGTCATTCCCGCAATTGTGCTCGTCTTCGGCGTGATCAAGCTCTATAGCCGACCAGTCGCAGTCGCTGGAATCGATGTAGTGCCGCCTTTAACCAACAGCGTATTGGGCACCAATGTATTGCTGGTGGGTGGCTATGTGGTATTGGCCTTGCCCTACATGTATCGCGCAGTGGATACAGGTTTGCGGTCTATGGATGTACGCACCCTCACCGAAGCGGCCCAAAGCTTGGGTGCGAATTGGCTCACCATCCTGGTGCGGGTAATTTTGCCCAATCTGCGCACGGCGTTGCTCAGTGGCGCATTGCTCACCTTTGCGACGGTGATCGGCGAACTAACGCTTGCCACCTTTCTCGCGCGCCCAGCTTTTGGGCCCTATCTAGCCTTGTTGGGCAACCATAAAACCTATGAACCCTCGGCGCTAGCGATCATCAGCTTTGGCATTACCTGGGCCGCCATGGGTGTCATCCAAGCCATCTCGCGCGGCAACACCGGCCAATTCGCGGCGGGCCGATAATCTAACCAACCAACCCATTCACTACCCACCTGACTGAATTTCTATGGCTTTTCTCGAATTGATCAACGTCCAGAAATCCTTTGCCCAAACGGCGGCGGTGCGCGATGTAAATCTCCAGGTAGAACGCGGCGAGTTTGTCTCTTTTTTGGGACCCAGTGGCTGTGGCAAAACCACGACGCTGCGCATGGTCGCCGGTTTTGAACACCCCACCAGCGGCCAAATTGTTATTGATGGCGTGGATGTCACAGGCAAGCCGCCCAACCAACGCAACATTGGCATGGTTTTCCAATCCTATGCGCTCTTTCCCAACATGACCGTTGCCCAAAACATTGGCTTTGGGCTGAAGGTGGCGGGCAAGGGGGGACAAGTGATCAAGACGCGTATAGGCGCGATGTTGGCCTTAATCAAGCTGGAAACGCTCGGCAACCGCTATCCCTATCAACTGTCGGGCGGGCAGCAGCAGCGGGTGGCCCTGGCGCGCGCCCTGGCGATCCAGCCCCAACTACTGCTGCTAGACGAACCGCTTTCGGCGCTTGACGCCAAAATTCGCGTTTCCTTGCGCAACGAAATCCGCGCCATTCAACGCCAATTGGGCATCACAACGATCTATGTTACCCATGACCAAGAAGAGGCGCTCTCGCTCTCGGACCGGGTCGTGGTGATGAATGAAGGGCGCATGGAGCAGATCGGCACACCCTTTGAAATTTACAACTTTCCACAGAGCACTTTTGTTGCCTCGTTTGTGGGCACGCTCAACACCTTGCCCGCCATATTGGTCGATGCCCGCCAAGGTCATTTGCGGGTCGCGGGCCATGAACTCTACACCGCGCAACCGATCACCAACGCGGCCAGTGGGCAGCCTGTCAAACTCGCGCTGCGCCCCGAACAGTTGCGTTTGAGCCAGACGGGTGAAGAGGAGAACATGCTGCCGGGCACAGTCGAGAGCATCGCCTTCCTCGGGTCGATTGTACGCATCAGCATCCGCGTAGCCGACAGCACACTTGTCCTCGACGAATTCAATCATCCCCACCTCACCCTGCCCGCCGTGGGTGCGCCAGTCACACTCTATTTTCCGCGTGCCGTCTGCTTGGTCTTGCCATAATACAGTGTAACGTAAGTTTGGTGGTTTAGCGTAGCTAGTGGACAGTAGTGATTGTGGCATCAACGAGAATAATCGGATTACAAACGGTATCAGCCCCTATGACAACTTGCTTGATCGTACCATCGAACGTGATCATCTGATCCATATTCAAGGTAATCGCAAGGTCATGATCCACGTTGCGGATTTTAACTTGCCAGGAAGTACCAGCGTCAGCGCGCATATCGACGAGCACCTTGTACAATTCGCCATCATGTTCGATAGCATAGATGTTGCCTGCCCAGCCAATGATTTTTTTGTCGGCCATCGATGCAGCGAAACCTGCTTGCTGTAACTTGCTCAGTGTGTCGTTGGTATCGCAAATTTCGGCAAATGAGTGCGCGATCTCTTCCGGTGTAACGATAGCAACCGGCACAGCCGTCGCGCCACCTGCAATAGCCGAGGCATTATTGAATGGCGGCGCGACGGCTGTAGAGAGCGAGTGGGGTGCTGCGGTTTGTGAAGGCAATGCCGTTGGTCGCCCCAACGCAAAGAACCGAACAACCAGAAAAATCAATAGCAAGCCCAGCAGAGCAAGGCAGATCTGCAATATTCTAGGGAAACAGCCCGACAGGCAAACTCCTTCTGCGATAGAAAATAATTTAACGCTTGCTCCACTATCGCACAACAAAGCAAACAAAGAAAATTACGCATAGCTTACTGCTTGCGAATCTTCCTTGTTTGGCTCTGCTTCAAAATTTACAAGACAATGCTTTTGGCGAAAGATACTGATTATGTGGTTTTGATGGGGTAGGTTGGTGGGAGAGCACAATCACGATGAGGAGAAACGACAGGTACTATATGACAGTTCACTATATTATTTGGTACACCTGCACAATGCGGCTTGGCTGGCAATGCCAAGCCCTGTAATGCAGTGGCAACAATGATTTGCCTTGGCAGAGGAGTGATCAGAGGCAAGGGGCAACGTTGGGTGCCAACATGTTGGCCTAGCTGGCAACGTTGAGGGCCAATTGTGGCGTTACACCCTGCACGCTTTGCTCGTTACTCACCTGACAAGTTAACGAAGGGTATTCTGTAAATGTAGATTGTTCCAGTTCATCTGAACGTGCAGCCACAATATAGGCTGCATAAATAAACAGAGAAGTCACCAAAGAAGCCGCTAAATATCCCCAAATAATCCACATAAGCATGATCTACATCTCCAACTGAAATCGTTTTATCCGCTGCATCATCCGCAATTGGGCTAGCTAGCCAGAACATTAGCCTATCCTACAGACAAACCGGTTGTCGAACATCTGACAAAGACAATGGTACAGCGTGATGATTGACGGAATAGATCATTTTGGTTAACGTTTTGTTAAAAAATGCAAACCGCTCGAAATCTTTTGGTTATATCGGGAAGCTTCAGCGGGCCATTAGCCCGACCGAATATCTGCCGTCAACCCAACACCACCAGAGCGCCCACCAGAGCGATTGGAGCCCATTTGCTTCTGTGCTATACTGGCACTCTATGAATCAGACTTGCAGCACTGTCGGTGCTTGATTTGCCCAGCAGTTGCCGAATCGCACAATCTACCATAAGAGGGAACGATCATCAATGCCCAATACTTGGCTCTGTTTGAAAACGCAGGGTTGATGGTTTCAACACGCTAGTCCAGTTGGGCGTAGATACCAAGGCAGTTAATAAGGCGCGTTTACCCGTGTACATCAGGGTCAAAGTGTGGTGCCTTATTTACGCCAGGATCTACTAGATGCCATGCGCGTTTTCAACACAACCGCAGTTTACGTTGGTATTTGTAAAAGGATTATGCTATGTTTGCCACTCAAACTCAATCTCGCTTGACTTCTGCCCAGAAAGAAGTGAATACGACCCCAGCCGCCTTTGGCGAATTGACTGACTGTACACCGCTGCTCGACGATCCAATTGCGCTCCGCCGCCACATGCGCGAAGAGGGCTATTTGCTGCTGCGCGGCCTGCTCAATCGCGACGATGTAAACGCGGCCCGCCACTCGATGCTCGAACGTCTGGCCGAGCATGGCCATCTAGATCCCGCCTATCCGCTGGAGGCCGCCAAAGCAGCAACCGCCACCCGAGTTTCCTTCAAACCCGATCTGGCCGTCAACAATCCTTTGCTGCGCAAAGTTGTCTATGCTGGGCCGATGATGGCGTTCTTCGACCGTTTCTTGGACGGGCCGACGCGCCATTTTGACTTTACCTGGATCCGCGCCGTGTCGCCCGGCCTCAGCACGCCACCCCATATGGATATTGTCTATATGGGGCGCGGCACCAAAAAACTCTACACAGCTTGGACACCCTACGGTGATGTGCCACGCGAAATGGGCAGCCTCATGGTGCTCGAACGCTCACATCTGAATCAGCGCCTGGTCAACGGCTATGGGTCTAAGGATGTGGACAAATATTGTGAGAATCGGGTAGGCAAAGGCTATACGAAGATGGGGGGTGGCGGCAATATCTCGCCCGGCGGCTGGCTCTCGCGCGATCCAGTTACTCTACGCCAACGCACCGGCGGACGCTGGCTCACCACCGATTATCGCGCGGGCGACGTGCTCATCTTCAGCGTCTATCTGGTCCATTGCAGCCTGGATAACAACACCGACCGCATCCGCATCACCAGCGACACACGCTACCAACTGGCCGCCGAGCCAGTCGATGAACGCTGGATCGGCGAGGAACCGATTGCCCACGGTCCCGAAGGCAAGCAGGGCATGATTTGTTAGACTACTGCCAATTCAATCCCTATTAGCTGGCGAACAATCAAGTTTCTGTCACGAATTATACGAATTATCCGAAGAATTTTATTCGCTTCATTCGTGCAATTCGTGACTACTCTTTTGTTCTATATGATCAGCATGAAGTTAATCAAAAAGTTGCGGATTCCGCCACACCAGATAGCCGCGTCCGAGGCACTTGTAGCGCAGATCCAGCGTATAGCCGAATTCAGCCAAGCGCTGGGCGCTGGCCGTAAACCACGGACGCATGCCCCAGGTGCGTTGCGCAACCGTCTCCCAAGCGGCCTGTTGCCAGTGGGCAAAGAAAGCATAAATCGCTGAGCCAGCCGTCACGCGATGAATCAGATTCTTGGGGAGAATAGTTTGAAAGGCCGTCGGCTCAAAGCCCAACCGAAAGTTGGTACTAAAGACCAAGGCTTCGTACACCAGATCATCTGTCTGTGCCGCTTTGCGCAACACATGGGCCACCCAGATGCGCCC
>DAOTTR010000102.1:0-12919 GCA_034437715.1 Caldilineaceae bacterium | reverse complement strand
CGGTCATATCGACGGTCGAACCGTTGGGGACGTGGCAATAGGCCCACAGGGTCTGTTGACCGGCAGGTGCGCGTGAATCGTCAAAGAGGCTTTGTTGGGCGACCAAAACATAGGGCCGATCGGCATGTTGTCCCTGTCCAATGGTGCGTTCGCTGGCTGCGATTTCTGCCAAAGTGCCGCCCAGATGCACCGTACCCGCCTGTTGGCATTCGGCTGCACGCCAGGGAACCGGCCCGGCCAGCGCATAATCCACCTTAAAGACGCCTGATCCATAGCGATACTTTTCCAACTGCTGCCGGTAACGCGTAGGCAAACGCTTGCCGGCCAACTGCACCACCTGACGCGGCGTCACATCCAGCAGGATAGTGCGTGCGGGTGGCAGTTCATCCAGCGTATGCACGGGATGATCGACGACAATTGTGCCACCCAAGGAACGCAAATAGCCAGCCAACGCATCGGCCAGCGCTTGCGAACCGCCGCGCGGCAGTGGCCAGCCCACCCTATGGCCCAGCGTACCCAAGATCAAGCCAAAGGCCGCTGTTGGAATCTGCTCCAGCGGCAAGATCGCATGGGCGGCTAGGCCAGCAAAGAGCGCCTTGGCCCGCTCCTCGCGAAACAGCCGGGCTAATTCAGTTGCTGGCCAGAGGGCACGGATGCCTAGTTGTGCCAGCGCAATTGGATGGCGCGGCAAGGGCAGCGGGCCAAGCAAGGTCGGGGCCAATTTGTCCCAGTTCTGGACAATCGGCGCGAACAACCGCCGCCAAGTCGTGCCATCTCGCCCAATCGAGGCTGCGGTTTCGTCGAAAGAACGGTGTAGCGCGACCGCCGTGCCGTCATCCAGCGGGTGCGCCACTGGCAGCTCGGGCTGAATCCATTCCAGGCCAAAATCGGCCAAGGGCAGGCTACGAAAAAACGGCGAGCCTAGCCCCAGCGGATGAATGGCCGAACAGATGTCGTGGTGAAAGCCGGGTAGCGTCAATTCTGCTGTGCGCATACCGCCACCCACTGTCGCTTTGGCTTCTAGCACCAGCACTTGTTGGCCTGTCTGGGCCAAGGTAATGGCGGCGGCTAAGCCATTTGGGCCACTGCCAACGACAATCGCGTCATACACGGTCGGTCGCGCCATGCTACCTCCGGTTAACTAGCCGCCACGAGCAAATGATTGTCAAGCACTGTCACGATAAAGGTCGGATCGAGCGGATCGGGTGCAGCGCGATAACCCAATCGTCGTTGCAGATTGAGCGAACGGTCGTTTGCCGCCATGGCACCACCCACCAAGCGTGGCAATTTGAGGTCGAGAAAGGCATAGTTGATCATTGCCAAGCAGGCTTCGTAGGCATAGCCTTGACCCCAATAGGGCTTGCCAAAGGCGAAGGCCAATTCGAATTCAATCGTGCCAAACGCTGTAACCGGTTCGCCTGGAATCGAACAACGATCAAGGATATGGGGATCCAAGTGTACCTGCCCGATGACACGCCCCGTGGCTTTTAACTCGGCGGCGCGGAAGCCGAATTCGGCATTGCTCGCTTGATAGCAACGATGAACAAAGCGGCGGCGGATCTCGTCGGGTTTGTCACCAATGCCACTATACATCCCCCACACTGCCTTATCCGCATAGACATTCGCCAGAATATCCTCGTAGTCACTCTCGCGAAATTCACGGAGCAGTAAACGTTCGGTTTCCATCTGTTTCATGCTTGATCTCCCGGTTGTTGTATGGCCGCTTTCGACTGCCGCTCCAGTACATTGATGCGCTCACCCTGGCTGACAATGAGTTCGGCCAAAAAACCGACCAGCAGGAGCAAGACGCTGATGATGGCAAGTACCCCCGCGGCAATAAAGATCGGTCGTTGCTGGGTGGCGGCAAAGGCATAGAGCGCGGTCAGATAGAGAAACGTGACAAAACTGATCACAATCCCTGCCAAGCCCAATCCACCAAAAAAACGCATGGGTTTCTGGCTAAAGGTGAGCAGAAATTTCAACACCAACACATCCAGAAAGCTGATCGGGATGCGTTCCCAGCCAAATTTGCTGCTGCCGGCGGCGCGCGGCTGGTAATAGGTGGGCACTTCGCCCAAGCGAAAGCCCTGGTGTACGGCGATCATTGGGATAAAGCGATGCCAGTCGCTGCGCAGGGGTGGCAGATTCTCAATCACTTCACGGCGCATGGCTTTGATCCAGTTACCGTCATGCACCGGCACATTCGCCATGGTGCGCATCACCAGATTATAGATCTGGCTGGCCAATACTTTGCTGTCACGTCGGCTTTGCCGCCACCCCGTCACCACGTCCAAGTCCTGGGCTGTCATGTGGCGCACCAAGGCTGGCACATCGAGCAACGGGTCCGACTCCATGTCGGCGGGGATGAGGATCACAATGTCGCCTTGGCTGGCGTTGAACATGGTTTGTAAGGCAACCGTCATTCCCTGACTGCGGCGATGGGTAAAGACGCGCAAGGTGGGATATTGTTGCTGAAGGTTCGCCAGAATGGCCCCTGTGCCATCCGTGCTGCCATCGTTGACCACCAAGACTTCACCCGTACAAGCTAATTGCGCAAAGGCTTGGTAACTCCGCTCGACCACTTGGGCAATCGTGCGTGCCTCGTTGCGCGCCGGGACGACCACTGTGATCGTGGGGCCGGTGGCGGGTTGTGGGTTGTGGATGGCGAGTGACGGGTTGGTCATGTGAACAGCACTCTAGCTTTTTTGGGTAAGAAAGGTATGAATCAGTTCAACCACCCGATCTTGCTGGGCTTCGGTCATTTCGGGATAAATGGGCAGACTCAGACAAGTGTCTGCCACCGTTTCGGTCACAGGCAGATCGCCGCGCCGGTAGCCGAGATGCGCATAGGCTGGTTGCAGGTGTAGCGGCACAGGATAATGAATACCTGCCTCGACACCGTGTTCCTTGAGGAAGGTCAGCAACCGATCGCGCTGATGCGTACGAATCACATAGAGGTGCCACGCCGAAGTGGCCCCGGCGGCAACGGTGGGCAGCACGATTTCGGCGTCGGCTAATAAACTGTGATAGCGCGCGGCCAGGGCTTGGCGCTTGGCTGTCCATTCAGCAAGATAGGGCAATTTCGCGCCCAGGATCGCGGCCTGCAAGGTGTCGATCCGCTCGTTGGCCCCGACGATATCATGCACATATTTGGAACGCCGCCCATGATTGCGCAGCAGGCGCACCTGTTCAGCAAAGGCATCATTGTTGGTCAGCACTGCCCCGGCATCGCCATAGGCACCCAAATTTTTGCCAGGGTAGAAACTAAAGCAAGCAATGTCGGCCAAGTTGCCAGCCATTTTGCCTTGCCAAGTTGCCCCATGTGCCTGGGCTGCATCCTCGATCACAACCAGGTTGTGTTGGTGGGCTAGTTGCATCAATGCCGTCATATTGGCTGGCTGTCCATAAATGTGTACGGGCAGAATGGCGCGCGTTGCGGGCGTGATCGCGGCGGCGACCGCGGCTGGCGCGAGGGTATAGCTTTCTGGATCCACCTCTACAAAGACCGGCTTGGCCCCCACGTTGCTGATCGCCTCGGCAGTGGCGATAAAGGTGTGCGCGGCGGTGATCACTTCGTCGCCAGGGCCAACCCCGACGGCACGCAGCGCGAGTTCAATGGCGGCGGTGCCGTTGCTCACGCCGATGCCGTGGGTGACGCCACAAAAGGCAGCAAACGCTTCTTCAAATTGGCGGACCGCTGGCCCCATCACAAAACTAGTGGTGTCGATCACGGTTTGGATGGCGCTATCAATGTCGGCGCGCAGGGCAAGGTATTGAGCGCGCAAATCGACTAAGGGAATCGTGTGGGTCATTGCTTCAGCATTCAGGTGATAGGACTGTGTAATTTGTAAAGTAGATTGGGTATTGTCTATTCGCCCCGCCCTAAAGGGACGGGGCTACAAAAGCAACGCCCGCTCAAGCGGACTTTAGCGCCGGACGGGTTGTGACGAAAACTCGCTGTTACATTACGCGATTATTTTTGCTTATTATACAACACGACCGAACAATGGCAGGAAGTGGGCGAAATCGAATCATAATACCACTTTCGTCCCGCCGGCGTCCAGGCTTTTTTGACCGGCCTCCAAGACACTTACCACACGCAGGCCATTGGCGCCATCAGTCAACGGTTGTTTGCCCTGGCGAATGCATTCAATAAAATGGGCACATTCCAGGCGTAATGGCTCCTGCATATCGATGCGCGGAATCAAAATGTCGCCGCTGTGCAGCTTATATTGAAACTCGCCATAGATCGGGTCGCCTTTGCGATAGGCGCCCTTGTCATAAATGCGCACCTTGCCTTCTGCCGCCACATCATCGTAGACAATCATCTTGCGGCTGCCCACGACCGTCAGCTCGCGCGTCTTGCTGGGATCGAGCCAACTCACATGGATGTGACAGAGCACGTTGCCCGGAAAGTGCAGCGTGAGAAAGATCACATCCTCGACTTGGCCGTTGAGACAGGCCGCGCCATGACAACTCACCGCTTCGGGCGATTGACCCAATAGATGAAGCGCAATCGAAATGTCATGGGGCGCAATGCTCCACAGCGCGTTGATGTCACTCTGCACACGGCCCAGGTTGACGCGCCGGCTGTAGAGATAGTAGACCTCGCCCAGTTCGCCCGCATCAATGGCGCGCTTAATATAGTGGACCGCCGGGTTATATTCAAAGACATGCCCCACCATCAATACGCATTGTTGTTGCGCCGCCAGATCGACCATCGCTTGGCCTTCGGCTACACTCATGGCCAGCGGTTTCTCGATGAAGACATGCTTACCCGCATTCATCGCCGCCGTCGCCAGTGCATGGTGTGTGCGTGCTGGGGTCGCCAACACCACTGCATCCACTTGCGGATCGGCCAATGCTTCGGCTAAGGTCGCTACACCCTGACAGCCATAAAGGCGTTGTGCCGTGGCGCGTGCCTCGGCACTGGCATCAACAATATAGGTCAATTCGGCATCGGGCAACTGAGCAAAATTGCGTGCCAGATTGGGCCCCCAGTAGCCATAGCCAACTTGGGCAATGTGAACCGGTTTGGTTGGTTGGGACATGCTATTTCCTCTCATGGATTGGCGACAAAGCTGATCGGGCCGACGGCACCATAGACTGCCGGGGCATCGACGGGATTGCCCACGTATACACTGGCTGGTTGTAACAGGCTGGTCGATTCAAGCGCCGATGCGGGCGGCGCGCCGACAACCCCAATCAAGGCATGACTCCAGCGAAAGCGCTCGCGCAGATCAGTGGCGACGCCCAACCGGTTGAGCGCCAGGATGGCCTGTTCGGTCAGATTGCTGCTGGCTTCATCCTGCACCGCGCCCGCAATAATGGTGCCCGTCGGCCACCCCTGTAGCCAATCGGCCATGTCCTGTGCTTCGGCGGTTGAACTGAAGGTGCTGAAAGCGCGACTATCCTGCACCGCCCCGTTGCCATCCAGCGCCACCAGATTATACCCTGGCAGATGCATAGCCACATCTACGCCATCGACCCAAATGTGCGCAAAGTCGCCGACATCTTTACCCGCGCTCTGCGCTACCAGATTGTACGTGACAAAGCTCCCTGTCGCGCCAATCGGCCAGCCTTGTGATGTTGGCGGCGCGTTGAGATCGGTTAGCGGCGTGCGCCGATCAAAACAGAGCTGCACACGGTCAATCAGCTCGTTGGTCCAGCCACGTGGGGTGGAGACAAGCGTTGTTGTCGGATTCGGCGTCAAGGTGGTGGCGCCCAGTAGCTTGCCATTGAGCGAAATTGTGACGTTTTGCGGTGGCCCGGCCAACGTCAGTGTGAGGTTGCCGCCGCTGTCAGGTAAATTGAATAGCAGATCGGCACAGGAACGCGTGGCATAACGCAAGCCGTTGGCCGCCAAGGTGGACCAGCCCTCGGCCAGATGGAGTTGACCGGCTGGTGTCGCCAGATCGATCTCCCAGTTTGTTACAGGGGATGCGTTTACATGATAGAGGCGAATCGTGCTCGCTGCTCCGCTCCAATCAGGACCTTGCGATTCATCCACCAAGGTCAGCGGCAACGCTTCATCGACAAAACGCAGCAGTGCGGGCGGCGACTTTTCGACATGCACGGTCACGTATTGAATGTCGAGAAAATTGAGTACCTGGCTGGCCAGCGGGCGATTGCGCGCGATTATCGCATCGAGTTCCCCATCTACGACACGCGCGATTTCGGCATTGGCGGGATTGCTCTGTGCTTCGGCGTTCATTAATCCAATCAGATCACCGATCAGCGGGGCCTGGGTGAAATATTGGAATTTGTAGACGGGGTTGCGACTGGTGTTGCCCCCCAGTCGCCGCTTGCCGTGGGTGGTCTGATACCACTGCTGCATCATGATCAAAACGTCCGATTTGCCCAGCACACGCGCCCCGTTGCGCCAGCCGGTGGGCAGTTCCAATACCGCAAAATCGCCCGGCGCGGCAGCCAAGCGTTGATAGATCGAGGGCACGCGAAAGTCACTGAGCGGCAGCGGGATCGATAGATGTTCGAGCAGCAACAAGACGATGAGGCCACCGATTAAGCCCGCTTGCCAGCGTTGTGTGCGGCTTTTCTGGCTCGCAAGCAAGCGCGCGATACCCCCTGCTGCCAATACCGCTACACAGAGCAGCAGCATTACACTATAGCGGCTGGGATAGCGGTTGCCGCTAAAAAAAGGCAGCTGGCTGATCAACGCAAAGAGGCCAGGGATCGGCAACGGTTCCCCCAGCCAGCGCATGTGCGATCCTAGCGTGAGCCACCAAAAGAGCACTGTGGCGACGGGCCAAAAGCCGCCATGCCAGCGCGCCTGTGACTGGCGCAACAAAGCCACACCGCCGATTGTTGCCAAGAGCATGACGCTATACCCCAGAAAAATTTGCTGGCCTAGCGTGTGCGGAAAGGGCAACGCGCGCACCCAATCGCCAAAGAAAGGGTGCAACCGGGTTGGCAGCAGATAGCCAGCCAGATCGGCGCTAAACGCATCGGCAAAGCCACCCCCGCTGGCAAAAAAATCGCCTTCGCGCACCAGATCGGGCAGCATGGCCCAGAGAAAAGGCGCGATACCGATCAGAAAGAGCAGCGCGAGCAGGGTAAAGGTTGTGATACGGATTGCGCGTGGCGCGTGGCGGGTGGCGGGTTGGCCTGGGCGCGTGAAAAGTGACCAGAGAAAGACCACGGCGGCGAAAACGATCAGAAAGGAGGCGTAGGTGAGTTCGGCCCAGGCTTGCATGGTGAGAAAGAGACCGGCCGACAGGGCATTGCGTACGCCGGCGCGCCAAGTCGATGCGCGGCCCAGGCGCAATAGATAGAGCGCACAGAAGGGAATCCATTGGCTGCTGGCAATGTTAAATTGGCCCAGGCTGACATAGAAGAGTTTGGATGAGGCGAACGCGTAGACGAAGCCAGCAAAGAGGGCAGCAAGCTGAAGATTGCCTATTTTTGACGTTGGCTGTTTGATCTCTTGCAGGGCAAGCAGATAGGCACCAAAGCCGGCGAGCACAAAGGAGGAAAGCAGGATCAGATTGCTGGCGACGACGAGCGTGAAAGCAGTTTGCAGGGGCACGCTCAGCAGACCGTTGAGCGGCGTCAGCGTGTAGAAGCCGAGGTTGATCTCAATCGGATGAAACATCCAATCGGCGTGAAAGATGTCGGGATTGACCTGATCGACCCAACGGGTTTTGATCCACCACAAGTTCCAGGCCAGTGAAGGGTCGTCGATACCGTCACCGGGCACATGGGTAGCCAAGTGGCGCACCAGCGGCCAGGTGAGGAGCAGCGCCGCCAACGTGTATACCGCCAAGACGATTGGCAAAACTGCTGGATACACGCGAGCAGGCTGTGGTGCGGATACGGGTGCAGCGCGGTGCATTAGGGCGTCGTGGTAATCGTCGCTGTCGCGCTCAGCGTGAGAGACGGGGTAATGCTTTCGGTCGCTTGCAGCGATGGCCCCCGTTGCATGAGGTTGCCCATGCGCACGCGCGCAATTACGGCAAGCTGTGGATTATCAGCTTCGGCCAGGGCAAAGGTACGGTCGAACATGTCGATGGCGACGGCAACATCGTTGGTGGCTTCGGCAATGCTGCCCAGCAAAAAGGTTGCCTGGGCGCTATTAGGATCCAGTGCCAACGCCTCTTTGCCTATCTCTTGCGCGCCGAGGAAATCGCCCACTTGTAGACGCTGATTGCCCAATTGGACCAAAAGCTCAACCTTTTGCTCGGGAAACATGGCATTCACACGTTCTAGCGCGGCTTGGGCACGCGCTTTGTCACCCAACTGTTCGGCGAGCACCACTTCCCAGAGAATCAGCTCGGGCTCATTCGGCAGATCTTGTTGGGCCGTTTCAACCACAGTTACTGCTTCGGCCCAGCGTTGCTCCCCAATCAACGTTTCCAGATCAGAATTGGCCGTCATCATGCGCACGGCTTCGGGATTGGGCGGGAAAAAGGTGTTCATCGCCCACCAACCACCCATCAAAAGCACTACTAGCGTGACGATTGTTGTGACTGTGCGCCGCAGTGATTGCAAGCGTCGCTGCCGCACTTCTTGATCCAGATACCACCAGAACGCTTCGGCAGGGGGATGTTGCTGGCGCAATGTGGCAAGACCGCCGGCCTTGGCGGCGGCCTTCACCAGCGGTTCTGGCCGAGAATTGAGCCGGCTCGTCAAACCATCCCAGCGGCTCCATTCGGGGCGAACATCGGCTTCGTCGGCGGTGAATGCGGCAAAGCGCATTTCGATTTGGTCGAGTAGAAGTAAAAATCCTTCAATATTCGTGGCGTTGAGGTTAACAATCTGGCGTTCGGCCTGATCGAGTGCCTCACGCAAATCATTGGCCGGACTATTTGCTTTTGTGTCTACAGAATATGCCATGATACCTTATTGCATTTCAGCTATTGCATCAGATGCAGCAGAGAATCGCTGTCGCCGGTTTACCGACCACGGGCGTCCTCAACTAATCATCATCCATATCGTCATCATCTTCGTCAAAGCCCGTATCTTCCTCTTCCCGTTGAATTTCACGGTAGACACGATTCAGGCCAGACTTGATCTGGCTTTCAATTTTGGCTTTGCGTTCGGGTGGGACGGGAAACCATTCCAACATTTCGGTAACGAGACCACTTTTGGTCTCATTTTTATTTTTACCTTCCAAATAATAATCGCGCACCCGTTGGCGCATGAAGAGAATGTACTCGCCCACGCGATAGGTGGCGTCCGGATTGCAAACGGGACCATGCCCCGGCACCAACCGCTCGGCACCCAGCGCCCGGATATTTTCCAGGGCGCGCAGCCATTCCAACGTGTTACCCTGGGCCATGTATGGATGCTGATCCACCCAGACAATATCGCCGACAAAGCAGATCTTCTCTTCTGGCAGCCAGACAATACTCGTGGCCGGGGTGTGGCCGCCCACAAACATCAATTCGATCTCGCGCCCACCATAGAGCAGTGTCGAGCGATTGGTAAAGGTGATATGCGGCGGAATGATGATAATATTGTTGAGCTGCGATTGAATCTCTGGCTCGCGCTTAAAACTATTGCGCACGCGTTCTTTGAAATTTTCGGTATAGCCCGACATCTCCTTGTGGGCGCGCTCGTGGGCAATCACTTTGCAGGGCATAAAGTATTGATTGCCCAGGGCATGCCCGCGGTGATGATCGGTATTGATCATAAAGAGCAGCGGATGGCCCGGATATTCGGCATCGATCTGCTCGCGCCAATCGAGTGCCTGTTTGGGGATCAAGGGTGCATCCACCAAAACCGTGCCTTCTTCGGTATAAATAAAGCCAGGCGTACAACCGCGATAGTGTGTATTAATAAAAATGCCGGGCGCCAACTCTTCACGCTGGCCCAACCCCGTCATGCCAATCCGTACGGCACTTCTCCGTCTTGCCATGATGTCTCCCCTTGCTCTAGTTGCAGGTGTAAAAAGAGTCTTTTTGCTGGTTCAATTGGCACATCCTGCATGGTGTGAGCAAAAATTACCCCCAACTGAATGGGGAATATCATCGCACATTGTATAAAACTGTGCCGGTTTTTACCGCACATTGTAAACTGCGCACTGGTTTTCAACCAAACGCGCCGTATAATCCTCTACATTGTAATACCGAATGGGTGGCTTTACAAGTACTTCTTGCTATGCGTGTTTCTAAGCCTGTAGCAAGTGTAGGTAAGACTTTAGGTGCTTTGTCTGATTCGGGACGAGACCAAAGTCTTTACTGCCTATTAAAGCTTACTTGACATTGTACCAGTAGGATGACGTTGAAAATTACGAATCGATGAGTTTGTTGTTCAGCTATCTCAAATACATCGTGTATAATGGAAAGCGTGGACTTCTGCAATGATGCACCCCAAACGCACACCGCGCGTGCAAAAAAGATTACTTGGCTCAGAACGCTCGCTCATCGATATTATCATGGAGATTATCATTGTCATCATTAGCAGTTATTGGCTATTGTAGAAAGGATCAGACCGCACATGAAACGCTTGGGTGTTATAACCAGCGGTGGCGACTCGCCAGGAATGAATGCGGTAGTGCGCGCGGTGGTGCGGACAGCATTGGATAGAGGCGCAGAGGTCTATGCCATCTATGAAGGGTACCAGGGCATGATCGAAGGGGGCAATCGGATCCGCGCGATCAACTGGGATGCCGTAGGTGGCATTTTGCACAAAGGTGGCACCATCATTGGCTCGGCACGCAGCCATGCCTATCGTACGGTGGAGGGGCGACGGCAAGCTGTGCGCAACCTGCTCCACCATGAAATTGATTGTCTCGTCGTAATCGGTGGCGACGGCAGCCTGACAGGGGCCGACTTGCTGCGCCGCGAGTGGCAGGATCATGTCGCCGCGCTGGTGGAAGCCGGCGAAATCGGCGTCGAAGTTGCCAAACGTCATCCTACCCTGGCGATTGCTGGCGTGGTCGGCTCGATTGACAACGATATGATTGGCACCGATATGACCGTGGGTGCTGATACGGCGCTTCATCGTATTACCGATGCGATTGATGCGATTAGCAGCACGGCGGCCAGCCATCAGCGCGCCTTTGTGGTCGAAGTGATGGGGCGCCACTGTGGCTACTTGGCGCTCATGGGCGCGTTGGCCAGCGGGGCCGACTTTGCGATCATTCCCGAAAATCCGCCCCATGGCGACGATTGGGAAGAGAAGATGTGTGAAATCCTGCGCGAGGGGCGCGAAATTGGCCGGCGCGATAGCATTGTCGTGGTGGCCGAAGGCGCGGTGGATCGGCGCACCGGCAACCCAATTACCTGTCAGTATATCAAGCAGGTGTTGGAAGAAAAATTGGGCGAAGATGCACGCATTACTGTCCTTGGGCATGTGCAGCGCGGTGGCTCGCCCAGCGCCTACGATCGCATCCTGAGCACGCTGATGGGGCGCGCGGCGGCCAATGCGGCGCTGGATGCCAAGCCAGAGCATGAACCCTGCCTGGTGGGGATTAAAAACAACCAGATCACACTCCAGCCGTTGATGGAGTGTGTGAATGTCAACCAAGAAGTGAACAAAGCAATTCATGTACTGGATTTTGATAAGGCCTATCGCTTGCGCGGCCCCACATTTCAGGCGACCTTTGACATTTTGCGTACGTTGGTGCGTGCCTTTCCCCACCCACCCAAACCCGGCCAACGCAAATTGCGCATGGCGATCCTGAACGCAGGCGCACCCTCGCCCGGCATGAATGCCACCGTGCGCGCGGCTGTGCGGCTGGGCGTGGATCGTGGTCATCAGCCGATTGGTGTTCATCGCGGCTTCCGTGGGCTGATCAGTAATCAAGTGAACGAACTGGACTGGATGGATGTTAATGGCTGGGCTCCAACTGGCGGCTCGGAATTGGGTACAAGTCGTAAAGTGCCCGAGGGTAGCGATTTCTATGCCATCGCCCGCACGTTGGAAGAGCACAAGGTTGATGCCATCATGATCATTGGGGGGTGGGCTGGCTACCAAGCCGCTTTTAGCCTCTACCAAGAGCGTCGCAACTTTCCCGCCTTTAATATCCCAATTATCTGTGTGCCTGCCAGCATCGACAACAACTTGCCGGGTGCAGAATATAGTATTGGCTCTGACACGGCGCTCAACTCGATCACCGAGACAATCGACAAGATCAAGCAATCGGCTGTCGCCTCGAACCGTTGTTTCATCATTGAAGTGATGGGCGGCTATTGTGGCTATCTGGCGGTTATGAGCGCGCTAGCCAGTGGCGCAGAACGGGTCTATCTCCACGAAGAGGGCGTCAAGCTGAAAGATTTGGAGCAAGATGTTGAATTGTTGGTGACTGGCTTTCGCCAAGGCAAACGATTGGCTTTGATGATCCGCAATGAATTTGCCAACCCGCTCTACACGGCACCTTTCTTGGCTGCGCTCTTTGAAGAAGAGAGCAATGATTTGTTTAATGTACGGGTATCGGTTTTGGGGCATATGCAACAAGGCGGAAATCCAACGCCCAACGACCGAATTATGGCGGCACGGATGGCGAGCGAAGCGGTGAAATTTGTCGAACGTGCTTGCAATAATTCGCATGACGAACCACCCGCTGTCTGTTTGGGCATGATGGAAGATCAGATCAAATATACGCCGCTCTACGAAATTCCACGTGTCTATGATATGGAGCATCAGCGCTCCAAGCATCAATGGTGGATGGATCTACGGCCCGTCGTGCGCGCACTGGCACAACCGGGGCCCCAGTTTCATGAACGCAGTGGCCATTCTGCTGTTGAGTAGGTAATTAACCCAAGTTGTGACCTTGAAATACTGCGCGTAATCATCGATTTTTTGAACTGACCGGCGTGTGTTTCGATTATATTGCATTGATGATTTGAAGCAAAAATGGCAAGCTACATGCCACTTAGGACAGTAGAAAGAAATAAGTATCCAGTAGGGGCGGCTTGCAGCCGCCCGTTCGCAGCGAGCCAAACGCGGGGCGGCT
>DAOTTR010000101.1:0-10932 GCA_034437715.1 Caldilineaceae bacterium | reverse complement strand
GTGATCGATTGGGCGCAGCACGAATTTGGTGTGTCCAGGGTGGGCATGGGTGGTATTTCCATGGGCGGCGACATTGCGGTGGCTGCCGCGGGGGCGGATGCGCGCATTGGCGCGGTGGCCGCGTGCATTGCCACCGCTGATTGGCTGCGCCCTGGTTCATTTGAGCCGCCCGGGGAGCCCGATGGCGTGGCGCAATCCGCCTATGATCGGCGCAATCCGCTCACCCACGTAGCGGATTATCACACCTGCCCAGCGATTACCTTTCAATGTGGCGCACAAGATCAGCAAGTACCGCCCGATGGTGCCCAGCGCTTTGTCGATCTATTGCGATCAACCTTGTATACAGAGCAGCCCGACCGATTAGCAGTTTTTCTACAGCCAGATACTGCACATAAGTTCACTTCGCTCATGTGGACGAACGCGTGCAACTGGTTTCGCAAATATATGTAATTTCCAAACAGGCGTTCGAGCAGTCCAACAATATTGGGATTTTCGCGTGGGCAGGCAAGTCGGTAGAACCCGACGCATCCATTGGACAATCTGCCCTGTGAATCTCCTGCAAACCAAGGAGCCATCAGGATGGAAACCCAACACAAGCTCTCCCGTCGTCATTTCTTACAGTTGACTGGTATGCTTGCCGGCAGCATGACCTTAGCTGCCTGCGCGACACAGAATGCACCCAGTGCAGAGGGTGGCGCGGCACCAGCGCCAGCCGGTAGTACAATCCGCTTTATTACCAACGATGTTGGCTGGCGTGAAGAGCGTTATAAGCGCGTTCTTACAAACTTTGCCGAAGAATTTCCCAACATTCATGTGGAATATACACACGAAACCGGCAATATGGAAGGCGAAATGCTGCCGACATGGGCCGCTGGTGGTGCCTTGCCCGATGTCTTTTACCATCGCACGCAAAAGACTGCCGCCCGCGCCCGCTTGGGCTGGATCAAATCGTTGACCCCATTTATTGATCAAGAACCAGATCGCGATCAGTTGCTGGACGACTTCTGGCCGATTCAGGTGCCGCAGCTCAAATATCGCGATGAGTGGTATGTGATTCCCGAAAATATCTCTTCGATTGCAATGAAATTTCGGACCGAATTCTTTGAAGAAGCGGGCGTCGCCTACCCGGATCAGCCGTGGAGCTATTACGAGGAATTGCCAGAGGTGCTCCGCCAGTTGAACAAGCGCGAAGGGGATCGCACCACGCGGTGGGCCTTTGATCCAGCCTGGATGTTGACCAGTTCGGGCTTTGCCTGGCTCTGGTTACCCGCCGGCATTATTGATGCCGAAAACAACAAGTGCATCATTGATCACCCAGAGAATATACGGGCGCTCAATATGTTGCAAGACCTGAAATTCAAAGAACACTTGATCCCGCGCACAGAAGATTTGCCCGAAGGGCTAGACATGTTTGCCAGCGATATGGTTGCCATGAAGCCCGCCGGTGTTTGGGAGATTACGAGCACCCGCGACACATTAGGCGAAGATAAGCATTGGGATGTGGTCACCCTGCCCAATAACCCAATGTTCCCAGAGCAGAATTTGTCGATCAACTATGGTGCCGGTTATGCAATGGGCCGGGACACAGAAGATCCAGCCGCGGCATGGTCCTTGCTCCACTATCTTTCCCGACCAGAGATGCAACAGGCCTTTATTGTTGAAGACAATTGGGCCTTGCCGGGTCGCAAATCGGTCTTGCCTGCCTGGATCGAACATGTGCAACAATCTGGATCGGGTGAGCCCGAACATGTACAAGCCTGGGCAACAGCCCTAGAAACGGGACGCTCTGTGCCGATCACGCCTGCGCAACAGGAACTAGAGGATCAATACCCCAATCTGATTGGGCCGATCTTGGTCACAGGTGAAGCGCGTGCCGAAGAGGTTCTAGCGCAAATTCAGGCTGACATCCAGACGATTCTGGACAAGTATACAGAAGCATAAGGAGCATAAGGAAGGAGCTTTTTCGACTGCTATAGGATTTACGCAGTTGAATAGATCTGCAGTAGAGCTTTAGGGTCTACAAGACCCTAAAGCTCTGACCAAGTGCCTAATTATTTCCAAACTACCAAATTCAACGCCACCCCTTTCCCGTTGAAAGTGAGGGATTTGATGACTGTCCGACATATGAGTATCGCCCGGCGTGAAACGATTGAAGGGTATCTTTTTTTACTGCCTTGGATTTTAGGCTTTCTTTTTTTTACCGCCGGCCCGATTATCGCCTCGTTTGCCATTTCGCTGACCGATTGGCAAATTGGCCTACCCAGTAAGTTTATTGGCCTAGGCAACTATAATCGCATTTTCACAGGTGACAAGCTGTTCTGGCAATCGTTAAAAGTAACCGGTGTCTATGCCTTGATGGCATTGCCTTCGGGTATTATTGTCGCGCTAGGCATGGCCCTATTGCTCAACCAAAAGGCGCGTGGCATCAACTTGTTCCGCACCATCTTTTATTTGCCCGCCGTAACTTCTGGTGTAGCCGTCGCGTTGTTATGGGCGTGGATCTTTAATAACCAATTTGGTGTACTGAATTGGCTTTTGAGCAAAGTCGGCGTGCAGGGGCCAGCTTGGCTACTCGATACACAGTGGGCCTTGCCCGCCTTTGCGTTGATGAGCCTGTGGGGGGCTGGTGGCTTGATGATCATTTACCTTTCCTCGCTGCAAGCCATTCCCGTAGAACTCTATGAAGCTGCCAAGATCGACGGCGCGAATCCCATCCGGCGTATGTTGCATATTACGCTTCCCATGTTGACCCCAACGATTCTTTTCAATCTGGTCACCGGGTTGATCGGCGTTTTCCAAACCTTTACCGCGGCGTGGATTATGACCAAAGGTGGCCCTAACTATGCTACCTATTTTTATGTGTTGCATATCTACAATAACGCTTTTGCCGGCACGCGCTTTGGCTATGCGAGTGCGCTAGCTTGGGTGCTCTTTCTGATCGTCCTAATCTTAACGGCTGCTGTGCTGCGTTCTTCGCAATACTGGGTCTTCTATGCTGGAGAAAAGGAATAAGAGGCGTCGATGCATAGTAGTAATCCTGTCAAAAGTAATCCTGCCAACCTTACCACCTCCATCCACACGCGCGCCCGTTCCGTGGATCATCGTGCCCAACGCGCGGCGCGCAACCGCTATATCGCGGGGCAAATTTTGCTCTACACCGTGCTGATTGGAAGCAGTGTCATTTTGCTCATCCCACTGTTGTGGATGATCTCGACCAGCCTGAAGCCGGAAGATCAGCTTTATCTATTTCCACCCGTGTGGCTGCCTGATCCCATTCAATGGTCAAACTATACGCGAGCGTGGACTACTGTACCGTTTGGCACGTATGTAAGCAATACGGTCTTGATTACCAGTTTGAATATCATTGGCAATATCATCGGCAGTTCACTCGCAGCGTTTTCCTTTGCGCGCCTGCGCTTCCCGGGGCGGAATCTGCTTTTCGTGATTATGCTGAGTACGATGATGGTGCCCTATTGGGTCACCCTTGTCCCTACCTTTATTATGTTCCGTCTGCTGGGCTGGACCAATACCTTTGCCCCGCTGATCGTGCCTGGTTTCTTTGCGGTGCCATTTTATACATTTCTGCTGCGTCAATACTTTATGGGCATTCCGCGTGAATTAGAGGACGCAGCGCGCATTGATGGGGCGAGTACGCTGCGCATCTATGCCCAAATCATTTTGCCACTGGCTACGCCAGCGTTGGCAACGGTTGCCATCTTTGCCTTCGTCCACCATTGGAATGATCTGATCAATCCACTGATCTACCTCACCGATCAGAGTAAATATACAATTGCTGTGGGGCTGACCGCCTTTCGCAATGGCTATCAGGTGCGTATGAATGATATGATGGCTGCGTCTACCATGGCGTTGTTACCGGTATTGATTCTCTATTACTTTACCCAGCGCTTCTTTATTCAGGGCATTGTACTCTCGAATAGTAAGGGGTAAAATATTAGAGTTGTTCCTAATTAACTTTTCTCCAGAGTAAGCAAAATAACCGGCCTGCTGAATAGATTTATTTAGGCACGACTCTTTGTATGAAAATCACAAAAATTCGTGCTTGACATTTCGCCAAAAGTCATGATAGACTTGTCGACGTAAGTTGAAATGTGACTTACGCATGACTTTTTTACCAGTTCTTAGTACCGAGGTGTTTTCCGATGAAATTAAACACAGGGATTTTCTCACTGAGCTTATCGGAGTGCGCCTACTGATCGAACGGTAAATACTACCGCTTCTGTACAATACGGCCACGGTGCACTCTGCCCGTGGTCGTTTTTATTTCCAGACCAATTATGTCTGGTACGGCCACGGGGATTGCTCTCTGTGGCCGTTTTTTATTTTTGCTTAGGAATCCAGAGTGTTTACTACCCGGAAGTTGTCATGCCCGCGAAGGCGGGCATCTAGGGTAGACAAGAGTGGATACCTGCCTTCGCAGGTATGACAATTTCGTATGTCTGTTGGTTTATTTAGTCTTCGTTCTTAGTGTCTGTCCAAGAATAACATGGATGATTTTAGACAGATTTACTTGGGTAACATCACGTAAATTCACTATTTTATTTCTGGACAGACCCTTAGAGGGGGACTGACCCATGTAGCAAGTCGATCGACAACAGCTTTGGGAAATCGGCCCAGGATGACAGGTTCAAAATTGATCGATGTTCGGAGGTCTATTCAACTATGCTAGTAGCGATTGACAATCTATCCAAAGCCTACGGCGACAACGTGGTGCTCAACCACATCTCCTTTACGTTGGCCTATGGTCAAAAATTGGGTTTGGTGGGGGCCAACGGTGTGGGCAAGAGCACGCTCATGAAGATCCTGGTGGGCGAGGTCGAGGCGGATGAAGGCACCCTGCGTGTGGCCAGCGGTGCCGAAATGGGCTATCTGGCGCAAACCCTGAGCGGTGCCGAAACGCAGACGATTACCCAGTTGATTGATGCCACGCTGGGCAACATGCGCCAGATCGAAACGCGTTTGCGTCACCTGGAAGCTGCCATGGCCCAGCCAAGCGATGGGTTGGATGCGCTACTGGCCGAATATAGTGAGCTGGCCGAGCAATTCGAGCGGCGCGGTGGCTATGAATTGGATCATCGGCTGGATCAAGTGATGGCCGGGCTAGGGGTAGCACACCTGGCGCGTGACCGGCGCGTGGCAACGCTTTCCGGCGGTGAGAAAGCGCGGGTGGGCTTGGCCGCGCTGCTGTTGGCGGCACCTGATCTGCTGCTGCTGGATGAGCCAACCAATCATCTTGACTTTGTGGCGTTGGCCTGGCTGGAAAGCTATCTCAAGGAGTATCAGGGCGGCGTGCTGGTCGTCTCACATGATCGCCAGTTTCTCAACCAGACTGTCACGACGCTTGTCGAGATTGCGGAACACAGCCGCGCCGCTAAACAATATACGGGTAACTATGACTTCTATGCCCAAGTCAAAGTGCAGGAACGCATGAAGTGGGTGGCCGACTATTGGGCGCAGCAGGAAGAGATCTGGGAACTGCGCAAGCTGATGAAAACCAAGGCGCGCGTCAATCCTTTCGCGCGCGCGCCACGCGACAATGACAAGTTTGCCTTTACCTTCAAAGCGGAAAAGATGCAGGTTTCGCTGTCGCGCAATATTCGGTCGGCAGAAGAGAAATTGCAGCGGATTGAGGAAGATCCAATTCCCAAGCCGCCGCAAGAGTTGAAGATCAATCCCGATTTCGATCCGCAGATGCTCACCAGCAAGACACCGATCACGGTGACAAGTATGCGCAAGGCTTATGGGAAGCAAGTGGTGCTGGAAAACGTCAGTTGTACCATTGAGCCACAGAGCCGCATTGTGATCATCGGGCCCAACGGCGCGGGCAAGAGTACGCTGCTCAAGATCATGGCTGGCAGTGTCTTGCCAGATAGTGGCAGTGTCGAGGTCGCGCCCAGTGTGGTGATCGGCCATTTGGATCAGGAACAGGAGACGTTGGTCACCGTTGGCAGCCTGTTTGATGTCTATCGCAATGGCCGGATCGGTGATCGCGAGGAAATGAAGACCGAATTACTGAGCTATGGCCTCTTTACATGGCCTGATCTGCGCAAACCCGCGGCCACCCTGAGTGTGGGGCAAAAACGCAAACTCCAGATCGCGGCCCTGATCGCGCACAAGGCCAATCTGTTGCTGCTCGATGAACCGACCAATCATATCAGTCTGGATGTGCTGGAAGAGTTCGAGCAGGCACTGATGAACTTTGCCGGTCCGGTCGTTGCCATCTCGCATGATCGCCGCTTTATCCAACGCTTTGCCAACGAGATCTGGGAGATGCGAGATGGCTGCTTAACCCGCTTTCTGGGTGATTGGCAACGCTACCAGGAGGCGATACCATAGGAAAACCAAAAGAAGCGAGGTTTAAATGATCCTAATTCTCACCGGGCCGCTGGCTGCGGGCAAGAGTACCATCGGGCCGCTGATCGCCGAACAGCTTGATCGCTGTGCCGTCATTGATGTAGATTGGTTGCGCCGGATGGTGATACAGCCGCATATTGCGCCCTGGCGTGGCGAAGCGGGCTTGGCGCAGTTGCGCCTGGGCGCGCAGAATGCCTGTGCCGTGGCGCGCAATTATGCCGCGGCAGGCTTTGCGGTGGTGATTCTCGATCTGCTTACCGACGAAACAGCCGCGCTTTATCGCACAGCCCTGGCCGACCTGGGTTGCCAGATCGTATTTTTGTTGCCGTCACTGGCGACCGCTTTGCAAAGAAACCGCGAACGCGGCCAGTTTTTGACCGATGCCGAAGTTGAATTGCTCTATGGCTGGCAGACGGTGTTGACCGATTATGATCAACGCATCGACAACACGGCGCTGGCAGTTGAATCAGTCGTCCAACCGTTGTGTGAAGTTATCTTGTCCCAGTAGAAAATAACCAAGGAGTCTGCTATGTGTACTATTCGTGCATTTGATGGAAGTGAGCAAGACTATGCGGCGGCTATCACCATTCAGAATGCGGCTTGGCCCGACGACCTGGAAACGGTAGAAGGGTGGAAATATCGGCATGACAACCACAACCAGCAATTTCTTTACCAACTATTTATGGTCGAAGCTGCGGGAAACCCGATTGCCTATGGCTCTTACATCGAGCCTTCCTGGTCCTATCGGCCTGGGAAATATGCGCTGTGGGTGACGGTTCATCCGGCACATAGAAACCAGGGGATCGGGACGCTCTTGTATGACCATATTCTCAACACACTTGCTGGCTGCAAATTGCCGCCAACCATGCTCGTGAGCAATACGCGCGAAGATAAGGCCGTGTCGATTCGGTTTTTGCAGAAGCGCGGTTTTCAACCGGTGATGCGCTCCCCCACGTCGCGTCTAGATGTCACAACCTTTGATGCCAATCGCTTTGCCGATATTGTGGCCGGCGTCAAGGCGTCGGGCATCGTAATCCATTCGGTGGCCGAGCTAGCCACCTTTGATCCCGCCTATCAACACAAAATCTATGAGCTAGATTGGCAGTGTACGCTGGATGAGCCACTGTCCGACATCCCGACCAAACCGACTTTTGAAGAATATAACAAGTTTGTCTTTGGGCATCCACGCTTCATCCCCGAAGCCTATTTCATCGCGGTGGACCAAGGTGAGTATGTGGGCTTGTCCGAATTGTCGCACGATCTGGCGCAGCGCGACCGGTTGAACACGGGCTTTACCGCAGTCGCGCGCAGCCATCGTCGTCGCGGGATCGCCACCGCGCTCAAGGTTTGCGCCATCGCCTATGCCCAGCGTCACGGCTATATGGCGATCAAAACGGGCAATGAAGAGAATAATCCCATGTACGCGATCAATCTTACCTTGGGCTTTACACCCCAACCCGCTTGGCTGGATTTTCAAAAAATTATTGCATACTGAGCAGCGCCATAAAGCAACATTTTTTGCAGGGGTAAAAATGTACTTATGTGCTGCTGCTGCGGTAACGATACGCGCCCCTACGTCTACTGATTTTTGGATTAGCCTTAGGGTAAATTTTAGCACGAGCGCGTAATGTGTGTCGGGGACGCGCGGGGTACAGTTTGTCAAACCGGTCGTGACACCGCCCTAGTAGATCCCAGCGTAAATAAGGTACCCTATTTTTACCATGATGTACACGAGTAACGTGCCTGATAAACTGCCGTGGTATCTACGCCCAACTGTACTAGGCAAGCAATCTTCCCGGCGGATGGTGTATCACTTGCTTAAAACTGTACCAGCCCCAACGCATAAAGAATCACTAATAGTAGCGGTTGGTGGATCACATAGATGACCAAGGAATGGCGGCCCAGGAATTGCAGCAGCCGCACGGGCCATAGGCGCGAAAGATCGGGCAGATAAAAGATGCGGCCGGTTGACTGGTAGAGGGTATTGCCCAGAAAAACGCCCAACAGCACCACACCCAACCAGGGAATCAGCGGAAAATAGTCGAGCGGAGCATAGAGACGCGTGTGTAAGCCCAGCCAAGCGAACCAATTGTGGGGCAGATAAACGCGCGCAATCGCACCACCCAAGAGATAAAAAATCGCCCACAATCCCAGATTGAGCCAGCGATAGGACAAGAGCGGATAGGTCAAAATGATCGCGGCGCCGATCAGGTGCAGAATGCCAAAATGGACATAGCCAAAGCCCGTGGCCCAGGCAATCAGCGTAAAGCCCATGCCAATCGCAAAGACCCGCAGTCCGCGCCAGAGAAATTTGGTAAACAAGCCCGCGCTGGTTGGCTGGCGTTCCTTGGCGCGCCGATAGCTGACCGTGAGCGAGATACCCACCAACAGCAAAAAGGTGATGGCTGTGGAGCGCTGAAAATATTTCCAGAAGCCGGCATAGAGCACCACATCGGGCAGGATCCGGAACGAGACCAGATCCCACATTAGGTGAAAAATCACCATCATCACAATGGCCACGCCGCGCAGCGTGTCGATCTCCCAAAAGCGGCTCACCCTTGGGGCGAGTCCTGATTCTGACTGGTGACTTTGTTGCAGCGGTGTTGTTGCCATCGTTCTGTTGACGCTCCTGTATTTGCCCAATGATTTGCCCAATGATTTGCCCAATGATTTGCCCAAAGTAAGTCACGAAATTCTCACCGACATCATAGCACAGTTGTGAAAAATCCGAACGTATGATATGAATCTGATGCAGATAATGGTAGGCAATAGAGATTATTCCGATTTGTTCTTTGAGCGACAAAATAGGGTGTGGTGATTCTTGTAGGTGCGGTTTGTAACCGCACAATCCGGGTCCAACGAGCTTTGTGCGGTTACAAACCGCACCTACGCATGCACAAAATGAAATCAGAATAAGGACAGTAGAAAGAATAAAGTATCCAGTAGGGGCGGCTTGCAGCCGCCCGTTCTCAGCGAGCCAAACGCGTGGCGGCTGCGAGGCCCCCTACGAATGATTTTGTTTGGCAAGCGCTGGATACTTATTTCTTTGAAAGCGCCTAAGGTCTAATGGATAGGCAATTGATCAGGTTTATTCGCTTCTGAAAAGTCAATTCGATAGGAGATATGATGGCAAGTCGAGCAAAAGTGGTGAAGGGCGCAACTGGAAAATCGGCCATCCGCGCGCAAGTGGCCCAAAAGCGGCGCAATCGCAATCTGATGATGGCTGCGGCGGGTGTCGTCTTTGTACTGCTGATTGGCTTTGTGGTCTACCTGAATGTGCGCAGGGCACAGCCCGTGGTCGGCGAGACCGTATTGGCCTCACAGGGCAATATCCACATTGATTTTGGCAGTCCTTCACCACTGGTCTACAATAGCACCCCCCCAACATCGGGACCCCACTATGGCAACTTAGTCGGCTGGGGCATCTATGATGAGCCGCAGCGCTACGAACATTTGGTACACAATCTGGAAGATGGCGGCGTGGTTGTCTACTATCAATGTCCCGAAGGTTGCCCCGAACTTGTGCAAGAGCTCAAAGATTTGGTGCAACCCTATATTACCCAAGGCCAGCATGTTGTGATGGTACCCAATGATCCCAATTGGAGTATCAATGGCGGGCCAGCGCTGCACCAAGACATGGGCACGCGCATTGCGATCACGGCTTGGCAGCGCATCCTCAAATTGGATGAAGTGGACAGCGGCAAGATTCGCTCCTTTATTCAAAAATACCAAGGTGTCGACCATCACGTTCCAGGCATTGGGTAACCAGATCGGCATTTTTCCCATGATACACCTGCCATGACCGGTATCTTTTTGCTGGATTGGGCCTTGATGGCAGTCTCCTTGATCAACGTGATTCTCATCAGTTGGTTGGGGTTGACCGTCTTGCTCAATGCCGAGCGCCGGGCATGGGGTGTTTGGCTGGCCGGCGGCGGGCTACTCTTGGCAGCCGCCTTTTTTATCAGCCACACAGCCATCATTGGTCTGGGTCCCGATTTTGCTAGTCGTGGCCTGGAATGGTGGTGGCGGGCTGGCTGGGTGCCGCTGGTGGCGTTGCCTTTTGTCTGGTATGCGATCATTGCATGGTATACGGGTTTTCTGGATGGTCCCCGCCAGCCCACTCCCGCCGTGCTTGCCCAGCGTCGTCAACATCGTATCTGGTTTTTCATCACGCTGACCTTTTGTGTGGCGCTGGTAAGTCTGTTGCTCTTTACCAGTCCCTTGCCTACCTTTAGCCAAGCTGCCCAACTCAACCTCTCCACGCAAATTCAAATTGGCGGGCTGCCGCTGATTCTGATCACCTATCCGCTCTACATTCTGCTCTGCATTGGGCTATCATTGGGTGCCTTGCGCCGACCAATGCCTTCCGGACGCATGATGGGGGATCTGGCGCGCCGGCGCGCGCGTCCCTGGCTGATTGCGGCGTCCAGTCTATTGCTGCTGGTCAGCTTTCTGGTCGGCGGGTTGATCGCCTGGGCGATCCGCACAGCCCAGACGCGCGGCTTGATCTACAATGTCGCGGTGGTAAGCAATACCGTTGCTCTATGGGACTTGGTGATC
>DAOTTR010000100.1:0-4164 GCA_034437715.1 Caldilineaceae bacterium | reverse complement strand
TTGGGTTGTAGGCGGCTCACCAGATCCAGAATACGCGGCAATTCACCGGGATCACCATCACCCAGAAACGGATGTGCCTGTACGCTCAGCAAATCACCCATAAAAACTATATGCTCGGCTGGCAGATAGAGAATGGCGTCGCTCTGGCTATGGCCACCGCCATAGGTGATCAACTCAACCTGGCGATCGCGGCCATAGAGCACCAGCCGTTGGTCAAAGGTGAGATTGGGCACCCGGACCTGCAGGGTAGGCAAGGCTTCGATCAACAACTTTGTCTGCGCGATTGCCTGTTGAATTTCCTGCTTTTCCGTGGCATGGCGCGCGGTCGTCAATTGGGTTGCTAATTCGGCTAAGCGCTGTTGGCTCTGCGCCTGTTGCTTGGCCGCATTGTGGGGTGCTTGTTCCGAAATCAACTGGCGAGTGGTAGAAGTGGCGACAATGGTGGTGGATTCGGGAAAAACTTGATTGCCCCCGATATGGTCACGGTGATGATGGCTGTTGACCACCAGCTTGACCGGGCTCGTTGTGATGGCTTCTGCCACAGCCAACAATTCGGCAGCCGCGTGTGGCGTTAAAAATGTATCGAAAATAATCGTTTGGTCACCTAGATCGATGATCCCAGCATTACATGCTGCACCACTACCGGGCGTCGATTGCGCCACAAAAACGCCATCAGCGATAGCCTGAAGTTGGAAATGCTGCGTGGAAGGAAGGATTTCCTGACCGCTCATTGCTCGCCTTTCAATTTGCTTGACGGTTGATGAGTGTACAACGGAGTACGACACGGCAGTTGGTTTGAAAGCGCACCGGATAGCTACCCGATGCGCGGCCATCAATTGCGCGTTTACCAACCAAGCTCGTGTAAAAAGTATTGTTTACTGGCAGTAATCGTAATCGCAAATTAAGTAGAAGTCAACTGTTTTAGCGAGGAGAGAACACTATGATAGCAGCAAAAACGCCCCCCCAAACGCCCTTAAGAGTTGCCCTTATCGGGACAGGTCGCCGTTCGGATTATTTGTACGGCCCGATCATTCGCGCCTTGCCGCAGGAAGTTGAACTGGTGGCCGTGTGGGGGCGCAGTGAAGCATCGGCCAGGCGATTGGGGGAAAGTCTCGGCGCGCCCTGGTACACGGATCTGGATCGATTGATGCGCGAAACTGGCCCCGAAATTGGTATTGTCTCGGTCAACTATCATAGCAACGGCGAAGTAGGGTTGATGGCAGTGGAGCAGGGATTGCATGTACTGCTGGAAACGCCCATTGCCCACAAGTTGAGCGAAGCCGATGCGATCATTGCCGCGGCCCAAGCGCGCGGTTTGAAGATCGAAGTGGCCGAGCAGTTTCATCGCCGCCCACTCGAGCAGATCAAGCTGAAGTTGATCGAGGCGGGGCTTTTTGGCCGTGTCTACAGCTCCTTCAATGACTTTGCCGGCCATGGCTATCATGGGGTCAGCGTCATGCGTAGCTATATTGGCTTTCACGCCCAGCCCACACAGGTGACCGGTGCCGTGCGCCAATATGAGTTGACCGAGCAGTGGTCACGCCTGGCAGACAAAACCGCGCCGCGCACCGAAAGCCAGGAACACGGCACCATCGAATTTGCCGATGGTCGCCTGGGATTTTATCACTGGACCAGTGTCGGTTACGATTCGCCATTACGCTGGTGGCGCAGCAGTCGTTTTCTGGCCGAGCGCGGCATGGGGATCACCGTCGGCGTCGGGCTAGATGTGCAAGAACGACTCAGTTTGTTGGCCCCCGGCGGCGAAGCACCGCGCTTTATTACCCTGGAACGCCGTTGGGAACGCGTTGATGGGGGTGCGCTGGTAGCGATGGTGGCGCATACGGGTGACCCAGACCAGCCGATTGTGCGCTGGGATAATCCCTTCCGGCCCACCCAACCCGGCCACGGCACACAGTGGCACGACGACGAAATTGGTGTGGCGGGTTGCCTGATGAGCTTGGTGGATGCCGTGCGCAATAACAGCGCACCGAGCTATGGCCCCCAACAAGCGCGGCTCGATCAGGAGATTGTCATCGCCATTCGCCAATCTTCGGCAGAAGGTGGGCAGCCCGTACAGTTACCCATCAATCCAGCGACGCAGACGATATAGATAGAGATTATGCCGATTGGTTATTTCGGCAACAAAACCAAGTGCAATTGTTCTTGTAGGTGCGGTTTGTAACCGCACAAGTCGGTATCGACCGCGTAGGTGCGGTTACAAACCGCACAAGTCGGTATCGACCGCGTAGGTGCGGTTACAAACCGCACAAGTCGGTATCGACCGCGTAGGTGCGGTTTGTAACCGCACAAGTCGGTATCGACCGCGTAGGTGCGGTTAGTAACCGCACAAGTCGGTATCGACCGCGTAGGTGCGGTTTGTAACCGCACAAGTCGGTATCGACCGCGTAGGTGCGGTTTGTAACCGCACCTACGAATGCACAAAATTAAAGCGGAATAAGGTCTGATATAATAAGGAGCATCCTGTGACGGATCGAATTGCAACCATTGAAGTCTTTCCCCTGCAAATTCCGCGCGATACGCCCTATTTGGGACCGCTGGAAGCAGGGGTACAACCCAGTGAACGCGGCTACTTCATTCGGCCCGGCAACCAAACAGTCTACAGCATTCACGATCATTCGGTGCTGATCAAGCTGACCACGCAAAGCGGCTTGGTGGGATGGGGCGAAAGTTTTGGCGTGGTCTCCCCGGAAACAGTGACGACGATCATCCAGAATCTGCTGGTGCCGCTGGTGCGTGGCCGCGATCCACATGATGTGGTAGCGATCAGCGAAGACATTTACAATGCCATGCGCGTGCGCGGCTTTTTTGGCGGCTTCTACGTGGATGCATTGGCCGGCTTGGACATTGCCCTGTGGGACCTACGCGGCAAACTGACTGGACTACCGATCAGCAAATTACTGGGTGGTCAGCGTCACACACGCATTCCGGTCTATGTTTCGGGCTTGCCCAAGGCGACCAAAGACGAACGGGCCGCGCTGGCCAAAACGTGGATCGACAAAGGCTTCAGTGCAGTAAAATTTGCTGCCGCGGTGGCCGACGAAGGCGAACTAGCCGAAATCCGCGCCATTCGGGCAGCGATTGGTCCCGCGCCCAAGATCCTGGCGGATTTTCACTGGCGCTATACGGACCACGAAGCGATCAAACTAATTACGGCGCTGGAACCCTATGATCTCTACGTGGCCGAAGCGCCGGTACAGTCGGAAGATCTAGAGGGGCAAGCGCGTGTGGCGGCGGCGGTCAAGACGCCTGTGGCGATTGGCGAAGAATTGCGCACAGTCTACGAATACCGGCCGCGCTTTGTCCACCGCTGTATGAGCATTGTCCAGCCAGAGATGGCACACATGGGCATTACCAACTTCTGGGAAGTCTGCCGGATGGCGCAAGCGTTTCACTGTCGCGTCATGCCCCACGCCACGATTGGTGTTGGCATTGCTCAGGCCGCGAGTCTCCAAGTATCGGCGGCGCTGGGCAACCTGGATATGCACGAATATCAGCACTCGATCTTCGACCGCAATGTCCAGTTTGTCACCGGCAACATGCGTTGCGAAGCCGGTTATTTTTATTTGCCCGATGGTCCTGGCCTGGGTGTAGAACCGCGGCCTGAACTCTTTGATTATGTGATGAAAGGCATGTAAATGCTGGTCTGTTGCTTGTGATGAAAAGTATGTGATGTATGACGACTGTAGCCGTTGTGATTTTTGTACTCACCTATGCCGGTATTGCCGTGGGGCGGGTACCGGGTTTGCAATTGGATCGGACGGGCATTGCTTTGGTCGGCGCAATTGCCATGGCGGTGACCGGGATCGTGCCATTGGATCAGTTGGGGGCGGCGGTCGATCTGCCGACCTTGTTACTGCTCTATGCGCTCATGATCGTTTCGGCACAGTTGCAGCTAGGCGGCTTTTACACCTGGACGGCGCTGCGTGTGGCAACCTTGGTACAGCGCCCCCAATTTTTTCTCTGGATTACCATGGTCACCAGTGCGGTCCTTTCGGCGCTGCTGGCAAATGATATTGTCTGTCTGGCCTTTACGCCAGTGCTCACGGTGGCCTTGCTCGGCGCGCAGATGAATCCGTTGCCTTTTTTGCTAGGGTTAGCGGTTGCCAGCAATATTGGTTCCGCAGCGACGATCATCGGCAATCC